>DAOUSL010000089.1 GCA_030627235.1 Thioploca sp. | reverse complement strand
ATTGCATCAATAATGCGACTCGAAAGATGTAATTCGTAAACTCATTACATCCTACAGTCAGTAATTAACTGTATAGTTTTGATCAATTTCACGTCGATAATAAAATCATACTTAGCTATATTTCGTTATTTAGGAAAGATGTCTAATATCTCTAAATATATTTAATCCAATAAACTAGAAATACAGATATATGCAAAATTCAAAAAAATGTGATGGAGTAATCCATTTTGGCAATGTGGACTGGTGGTATCATAATCGTGGTCACGCTTCAGTGCGAATGGCTACTCGTATTGCTAAACATGTTCCTACAGTATGGATTAATAGCATTGGAATGCGGATGCCAGTGCCTGGTAAAACTGAAATTGCTTGGTCAAGATACTGGCGAAAAATAAAAAGCTTAACCAAAGGTTTGAGACGTGATCCAGTCTCTGGTATGTATATATATAGTCCTATTTTTATCCCTCGTTATTCTCCAACTATGTTAGAGGTTAATGGTTGGTTGTTAGCTCTACAAGTCAAAATTGTATGTTGGCGATTAAAAATTAAACAACCATCAGCATTGGTTTCGATGCCAACTATGACCCCAGCTGTTAAACGTGGTAAATGGGTCAAAGTAGTGTCAGATCGCTGTGATGATTTTAGTACCCTACCAGAAGCTGATAAAGAACAAATTGGTGCATTAGAAAAACAATTATTGGAAATTTCGGATGCAGCAGCTTATGTGCATGAAGGTTTAATGGAGCGTGAACAAGAATCAGTTAAGGAAGCAGTATTGATAGGACATGGAGTTGATTTTGATCAGTTTGTCGCAGCTCGACCAATAGAAGGACAACGGATTTCTATACCTAAATCCATGCTTGATTTGCCTAAGCCAATTATCGGTTTTTATGGTGGTATGGATGAGTATCGAATGGATTCTGAACTGATGGTTAAAATTGCTCGACATATAAATCCGGGAACTTTAGTGTTGATTGGTCCTAAACAAATGGATTTATCTCAAACATTAGCTGAAAAAAATACTAAACATATAGATCAAGTGTCACCAGAAGAATTGGCCGCTCATGCTGCTAATTTTGATGTTGGAATCATTCCTTTTCTACAAAATGAATTTAATATTATGTGTAATCCAACCAAGTTGAAGGAATATTTGGCTTTGGGTTATCCAACAGTGGTGATGACATTACCAGCTTTCCAAGTCTATAAAGATTTAATTTATAACGCAAACTCCCATGATGAATTTTTAACTTGTATTGATAAAGCATTGCAAGAAAATGGTTTTAGTTTGACCGAAGCTAGGCGACAAGCAGTTGCTGGTAGCAGTTGGGATACAGTAGCAACTAAAGTGGCTAAATTATTGGATGTTCCGTTATAAAATAATCTTTATACAGACAAAAAAGTATATCAGTTTTCTAATTGATGACACGTCCTAGTATAATAAATTAACCATTATAGTTGCACAATATATTATTGTATATTATCCTAAGTATAATTTTTTATTAAGGATATTTTATGGGAAAATCTATACTTTTTCGTACGTTAATAACAGTGGCTATTGGTATAATAATTGTCATCTATTTTTCACCAATTTGGTGGGTTTCACTTAAAGCTCCAAATTATCCTCCAGAAACATTTCCTGATGGGATTCGGATTCATTTCCATATTGACGGGGTGTTTAATGGTTGTAGCAAACGAGAATCTGAAGAAATTAAAGTAGATGAAGGACTCAATTGTTTACACGAAATGGATACTATTAATCATTATGTAGGCATGTATCCGACTGCTTCTGGTGGTATTATTGAACGTACTTTATCCCAGTTTTTATTTTGTTTCCTCATCGTATTATTAATTGCATTTATGATGTCTGGGCGTAAATTGCAAGTATCAGTATTAACCGTTGGTTTTAGTATTATTATCGCATGGTCATACGTTACATTGTATACTCCTGGTGGAATTAAATATATGTCTGCTGGCTATCAACAAGCCTTGCAAACTAGTATGGATATGGAAGTTGATGAATTTCAAGATTGGAGTGGTATACAAGCCATGCAGGAAAACTATCAATATTCCTTGGGTATGTATTTTCGAGATAAGGTTAAAATCAGCCAACAAACTGATACCTTAATCAGTGCTTTCTATATAATCATAGGAATATTGCTATTTAGTATGCTATTTATTATCGGTGGGATTGTATTGAAAAACGATTTATTTTACTGGTTACTATTGATAATTCCCATTGGCTTACCAATGTTCTTTATATTAGAATATGCCGGTTGGTTATGGTGGTTTGGACACAATTTAAATGAGATGGCAGCTTTTAGTCTCAAACCATTTATGCCAACTGTACTTGGAGATGGTAAAGTAGCTCAATTTTCTACTCATTCTTATCCTCATTATGGATTTTTCCTAATGATGTTATCGTCAATATCACTGATTATTGCTGGATTAATTCGTAAAAGACAATTGAGATTAACTAGTTGAAAAACTGATTATTAAATTATAGTTTCACCATAACTTAGCATGGCTTAATATAGGCTGTAATGGATTGCATCAACAAGTACAATATATTGAAACCATGCTAAACTACATTTTAAATTCTTAACAATATTATAACTTTTTTTATTAAGCATATATTCATTTTGAATAATATAACATTATTAACGTATAAATAACTATTAGGAATATAATTATGCGATTACCATATACAGCACTTATTTTAATATGTGGCATTACTGCTACTCTTGAGGCTAATTCTACTGAGATATCTTATTTAACAACTGCTCAAATCAATAGTGATAATTATCAGGATAGTTTTGAGGCAGTTAGATTTCGTAAACGTGGTGAAGATGATGCACCAGCAAGTTTATGGGAATTTGATGTATCTAGCCCTAATGATTTTTGTTATAACTCCACAGATAAAGTAGTTTTGTGGCGGCCTGATGCTGGTAAAAAAGGCGAAGAATTACAAATGGTTAAAGTTGATTCTGAACAAGAATATTCAATATCATGGCCTACTAAAAGATATACTATGGCTTGGCCTTCTTCAGTATCACTGATTGATGGCGAATATTTAGTTGGAATTGGTAATGCCACCAATAAAGTAAATTTACATCAGATACCTGTAGATGTTGATAATGTTCAAAATTGGATGGAAAAACAGGGTTGTATGCAACAAGTAAAAATGCTGAAAGAAATGAAAAATAGTCAGCCAGCTACTGGAATATAATTATATTGATTTAGTTATATATTTAAAATGTCTGAATCAGAATTCACAGAATTATAGAATTTTCAGGATAACGGCAGACCTGTCAGGTTTCCAAAACCTGACAGGTCTTAAAGTCCCAACCACCTCTGCCACCATTTCTTCGGCTTCGGTGTTGGCTTTTTCATTTTCTCAAGCAATCTAGCATAGTTTTTTGAATAGAGGCGTACAGTTGGATGGTCAGGTTCAAAGAACTTATTCACAATTTTTATAGCCCGTTCATACAACTGCTTGGCTTTTTCATATTCTCTTTGATTATCATATAATACTGCTAAGTTGTTTAGGCTTTTTGCTACATCAGGATGTTCTTTACCATAAACTTTCTCACAAATAGCTAAAGAACGTTCATACAATGGCTTGGCCGCTTTATAATTACTTTTAGTTCTATATAATTCTGCTAAGTTATTAAGGTCAATTGCAACATCAGTATGTTCCTTACCAAGAATTTTTTCATCAATAGCTAAAGCACGTTCATACAACGGCTTGGCTGCTTTATAGTCACCTTGAGTTTTATATAATAACGCTTGGTTGTTAAGGCAAGTTGCTACAAGTGGATGTTCTTTACCATAAACTTTTTTAACAATAGATAAAGAGCGTTCATACAATGGTTTAGCTGCTTTATAGTCACCTTGAGTTCTATATAATTCTGCTAAGTTGTTAAGACTATTTGCAACATCATGATGTTCTTTACCGTAAACTTTTTCACGAATAGACAAAGAACGTTCATACAATAATTTGGCTGTTTCATAATCAGCCTTGTCATCTAAATAATAACCAATTTGATTTAATAAACTTCCAGTTTCTTCAGATTCCAATTCCCATTCTTCAATCAATTCCGCACAAGTCAAAGCACAGGACAATAAACGTTCACAAGTTGGCCATTTTGAAACATCTTCGGGATTAGGAAAAATACTATTCACTGCCAACATAGCTTTCTCCGCCCAACTCTTCTGTTCCTCACCCAACTCATGCCGCACAATTTCCTGCACCAACCGATGCATCCGCAACAACTTTTTATCAGAATCTCGCCACACAAACGAAAACTGCAACACAATTCGCAACGCCCTATCCAACTCCAAAGCATCCCAATCCCCAAATACCTCCTCTGGAATCCCATCTGGATGCAAAAACGCACATAAATTCAACAACTCAATCGCCTTCGGATTAGCCTGTTTAACTTTCTCCAACGACAACAACCAAGTCACCGTTATCGGGTCAGGATGATCCAACTCATTAACCAATACTCCCCGCTCCCGCAACAACTCATACCCACGCTTCCGATACAATTTCAAATATCTAGCCAAATCACACGACATCTCCCGCACATAAGCCCCAGCCTGATCCAAAGCCAATGGCAACGCCCCCAACAACTCAACCAACTTCCCAGCCGTATCTCTATCAGCAAAACTATAATTCCCAATCTCACCACTTTTAGCACGAGGTTTATCCAAAGCCTTGCGCAACAAAAAATTAACCCCATCAATCCACGACATCTCATTAACCCTAACAGCCTGAGCAAACGGCTCTGTACTTTGAGTTCTAGTCGTCACCACCACATGCCGATCCTTACCAGCCAACGCAGCCAAATCACCAACCAACTTAATCTTATCCGCATTATCCAAAATCAACAACCAATGACTATGCTCCTGCAACCAATCCTTAACCGCAGCAACCATAATCTCCTGCTCCTTCACCTCTGGCAAACCCAACTTCCGACCAATTACCGCCAAACCCAAATTTAACTCAGTCACCGTATCCGCCAAACACCACAGGATAGCCCGATATTCATACCGATGCTGACGTGCATAATGAGCCGCTGTCTGAGTTTTACCCATGCCTCCCAAACCACTCAAAGCCGCCACATTCCGAAAATGCAAAGTTTCCTGTAACTCATGCAAAATTTCCTGCCGCCCAGTAAACAAAGAATTTTCCGCTATCGGCATTAACCAAATTGGCTTGGCAAATCGCTGTTTTAAAACCGGCTTTAACCGCTCCTTCTTGTTGGTAATATTCGCCCGTCCCAAATCAAACGCATTAGCCACAGATTCATCTGCTGCCAACGCATCATAAAACCCAATCGCAAACTGAATCGCTGCCATATCCTGAATTGGCTGATTCATACCAATAACAAAATCAACATGTTGCACAATAGCACTAGCCTGTAAAGCAGTAAAACAAGCATTCAAAATCACACAGTCAATTTTAAATGGTTCCAAAAAATTAGCCAATGTCTCCCCATCAACCAACTGACTTTTCCCAGCCTCATTTTCCAACATAATCCCAGCTTGCCCAGCTCCATGCCCAGAAAAATGAATAATATTTGGCTTATGATCCAACAACGCATGTCGCAACGCTTCCAACGTAGTCGCCCACTGCTGCTTAAACACAAATTGTTCCCGAGATTGCAATCGCTGCAATTCCTTCTCAACTTGTTCAACTTCCTGTTTTAAATCTAATTGGTTAGTATTGCTAGGATTTGCTGCTAAAAATAATATAGTTTTTGGCATTGTGTTGGAGTCCAAATTTTAGATTTTATCATAGGTCTGATTATACCATTTTCCTAAATAAGGATAAATGTAGGATGCAATGAACGAAGGGAATTGCATCAAGATGTAATTCGTAAACTCATTACATCCTACGAGCTATTGATACAAATAATTATTCACCAACCCTTACAGCAATGTATTTTTATTAAATTTAGTAACCGCTTTATAAATAGTTTGTAGTCCATCAATCCCTTTCAAATTTACCGAATGTCGGCTAACATTTTCAATCCCTATTTTTTTCATGGTTTGGATAAAATTATTATCTTGATAAACCTGTTCCGAAAAACAAATTTCACCACTACTAGCAACCGCTTGAATTCTGGCGGCTTTATTAATAGTTGAACCAAAATAATCAAGTCTATCATTAAGATTAACCAAAATAGTTTGGCCACGGTGAATACCAGTTTTTATATTAACTTGCCGATCAACATTCTGTTTATTATATTTTTCAAACTCTTCCAACGCATTCACAACACTGATAAGAGCAGCTCTATTATTAGTGAAAGAAGCCATTACCGCATCACCAATAGTCTTGATAACAGTGCCACCTTGCTGTTCGATATTACTAAATAAAATATCAAAATGATCACGTACAACATTATAAGCTACTATATCACCAAGCCTTTCATACATTTCAGTTGAGCCAGTAATATCAGTAAATAAAGTAGTTACCGCAGCTACTTGCATTTGTTCACGACTCGATAAAACTTGTTCTCCAAATAAGGAATGAAATTCTGGATAGTGAATTAGTTCTAAACCAGATAAACGTGGTGGTAATGGTTGTTGAGGTAAGTAATCTTTAAAAACTACTAAACCAGCTGGAGAATCGATAGAATTAGTTAAATTAATTTTAATTCTTCCGGGACGTGCTTGTAATTTAGTGATATCAAATTTATTGTCTGCTAACTGTTCTATAGAAAAAACTTGTAGTTCATCGGTTTCTTCTCCAGAAACAGTTAATAGGCCACGAGACTTAGTCAGTGGACAAATATAACGATAAGTATCAGCTTTAAAAGTCATAATAGCTGATTTAGTTTCTGCTGGAGATGTTTCAATATGTATAAAAACTTCAGTTGTATCTGGTAATTTGCAGGTTAGAATAGGTTCACGATTATCAATTTCTTTATTAAGTGAAAACGTTACATTTACCCATTTAGCAAAATCAGCTTCAAATTCTACTTTGCAACCTTCACAATATGAAGCACTTGCTGCTTGTGATAAGTCGTGGTATTCATACGTTATAGCATGACAATGAGGACAATGTACTTCCCAATTTAAGTCAAATAAACCAATGGGAATTCCATGCAAAAATTCTGGTACTACTTTATCAATTGGTAGATTTATATCGACTGGAGAAATATTTTGTTTAGATAAAGCCTCGGAAGTTTGCAGTAACCAATCATGGATCGCTTCTATTGCTGGTATAAAAGCAGATTTTCTATTTTTCAGAATTGCTAATTTTTTAGTTAATATATCATTATTCATATTTTATCCACATAAGGTTTAATAAATTCACGAATTTTCCGTATCTTAAATTCATTTGCTAATATTCGTAATTTGTGAGTAAAAACTTTATATTTATCATCCTGTTCAAACTGTTGAATTTGTTTAATTATGCCAATTATATTACCTTCCATTGCAAAATCAAGTAATTTTTTTAGCTCTTTTGGGGATGGAATTATCATTGACTGATTAAAAATCATTTCTTCTTTAGGCTGTTCATATATCCAAGTTAATTTTAAATACTGTTCCAATTTTTGTAACATTATATTAAATTCTATCGGTTTAGTAATAAAATCATCACATCCAGCATTTAAACTTTTTTGCCGATCTTGTTCAAAAGCACTAGCAGAAGCTGCAATAATTACCACATTTTTTAGTTGTTCTAATTGACGTATATTAGAAGTAGCTTCAATTCCACCCATAATTGGCATGACTAAATCCATAATAATGCAATCTGGTTGCCATTCTAAAGCCTTTTCTATCCCTAATTTACCATTACTAGCTTCTGCAATTTCAAAACCTAAATTAGTTAAAAAATGATTTAAAACAAAACGGTTTCCTGGATGATCATCTATCAATAAAATCCTTTTAACTGGTTCTTTAAGAGCTTTAATTTTTTTATTAATTGAATTGGATAGCGTTTTATTAGATACTTCTGGTAGAATTAAATCAGTCCAAAATGTTGTGCCTTGGTCTAAAATACTTTTAACATATAATTCTCCACCCATCATTTTTACTAGTTTTTTACTAATTGATAAACCTAAACCAGTACCTTGCATTTGATGAGAATTATTCATTGAAACTTGTTGAAAAGGTAAAAAAATTTTAGCTATGTCTTTATCTGCAATTCCAATACCGCTATCTTCTATTTGAAAACGTATTGTTTTCTTATTAAGAGTATTTTTCAGAACCATAATTTTAAAAGTAATACCACCTTGTTCTGTAAATTTTATGGCATTACCCAATAAATTAATTAAAATTTGGCGTAATCTAATTTCATCAGCATAAATAATAGTTGGTAAAGGTGTTGTCGCTTCATAATGAAAAAAAATATTTTTTTCTGCGGTTTTTATTTTAATTAGTTCGTTAAGTTGATGAATAAAAACTTCAAAGTTAAATTCGATTGGAGTAATGTCTATCCGATTAGCTTCTACTTTAGATAAATCAAGAATATCATTAATTAATTCCAATAAATATTTACCACTGCGATAAATAACATCAATTCCATTTTGTTGATTTTTAGTTAAACTATCATCCTTTTGTAAAATTTGAGCATAACCTAATACTCCGTTTAATGGAGTACGTAATTCATGACTCATATTGGCTAAAAAAGTACTTTTAGCCCGATTCGCTATTTCTGCTACTTCTTTGGCTTGACGTAGTTCTAATGCAGTATGTTTATGAGCTTTAAGTGCTTGTTTTAATGCTATTTCTACTTTTTCACGTTCTCTAATTTGTAACAATAATTCATTACGTTCTTGCTGTAATTTTTGTTCTAGCTTACTATTTTCAGTAATATCATTTATAGTAAGTAATAAAACTGGATGAGCACAGTAGCACCGTTCTACACAAAAGTATCGTTCTATTTGTAAGTTAAAATATAAATTTTCATCATTCTTAGTATAAAAATGAATTTGGGAAATTAGAATTGGTTTAGTTATTTGATTTTGTATTAATTTTTGTAACGACTCTTCATAACCAACTAACATTGGGAAAATTTGATTAATCGATTGCCCAACTAAATCAATTGAGATATCTGATAACCATTTATGCAATGCCATACTATTACCAAGTATTATTAAATCTTTATCGATTAATGCGTATGCTGTTCCTTGATTGTTAATTGACATTTATGATTACCATTATTTATATAGAATCATTCGGTAAAGTGAAATAAAATATACTGCCTTTTTGTTTTTGACTTTCAACTCCTACTTTACCACCACATTTTTCTACAATACGTCTTACAATAGATAGTCCAAGTCCATGTCCCTGTATCCTGGCTTGAGTAATACGTGTGAAAGGTATGAATAAATGTTTTTGTTCTTCAGCGTCAAGTCCAACTCCATTATCATGTACCCAAAATTTTACATAACCATCTTCTTCCTGAGTTGCTCCTAATTTTAACTTTGGAGGTTTACCACCATATTTCAAACCATTAGAAATATAATTAGCCCAAACTTCCCAAATCCAATCAGCATGACCTTTGGTATCTGGCCAAGTTTCTGACACAGTTATCTGTCCTTCATGTTCTTTTATTAAAGAGGCCATATTATTTTGTACATCAGTGACAATATCTGCCATATTTATTGATTTCATCACAACATTTTGGCTGCGAGCACTAGATAATAAAAGTAAAGAATTAATAATATTTAGCATCTTAGTGCTAGCCATATCAATTATTTCTAAGCTTTCTAGTAATTGAGGTTTTGACCATTCATCTAGGCTTTCTAACAAAGTACTACTTAAACCAGTGACTGCCCCAAGTGGATTTTTAAGATCATGAGCTACAGTATGAGAAAAAGCTTCTAATTCACTATTCTGCTGTTCAAGAATCTTTTGTTGAGCTCTTAAAGTTAAATGAGTAGTTATACGAGCCAATAATTCTTCTTGTTGTACTGGTTTAATAACATAATCAACAGCCCCAACTTCAAAACCTTTTAATTTATCTACTGTGTCAGATAATGCCGTCATAAAAATCACTGGAATATCTTTAGTATTTTCATCTTGTTTAAGACGAATACAGGTTTCAAAACCATCCATACCTGGCATCATTATATCTAATAAAATAAGGTCAGGAGTTGTATATTTTATTTGTTCAATAGCGTCTTCGCCACTTTCGGCAATATTCACATTGAAACCAGTATTATTTAAAAAAGTACATAACATCATTAAATTTGCTGGCACATCATCTACGATAAGTAAAGTGCTATTTTTTATATTCATTGTTTATTGTTACAATTATTTGACTTCTAATTATACAATATTACTACTCAAAAATATTGATCTTAATATCATATTTTGAACTAACAAAAAATATGTGTATAATATCAAGTAAATCTTGGATTTCAAATATTATTATAGGACTATAAAAATGCATGTTCAATGTCCCCATTGCCACACTATATTTCGTATCACAGCAGCACACCTGAATATTGCTCAGGGACATGTCCGTTGTAGTCACTGTCATAGTATTTTTAATGCAACTAATTATTTATTAAGTCAATTACCTAAACAAGCTGTAGAAAAAGATAATTTTCAAGAAGAAGATGTACCAGAATTATTAGAAGAAGATATTTATGAAGAAGGTCGTTCTTGGAGTTCATTCTTTTTTTGGACATTGATAGTCATTTTACTTGGGGCAATATTAGCCGGTCAATATATGTGGTACTGGCAACCAGATAAAGTATTACAACATAAAGAAGTTAGACCTTGGCTAGAAAAGTTTTGTTATAATTTTTTATGTGAATTGCCACCAACTTATGATACTGCCAGTTTTTTGATGCAAGATCACATTGCTCAAGTTCATCATAAAATTGATGATGCAATACAATTTGAAGCAACTTTCACTAATACAGCTACTTTCTCACAACCATATCCTAGTTTGCAATTGACTTTTGAAGATTATAATGGAAAAGCCATTGCACAACGTAATTTTACTTCAATAGAATACTTACAACAACCTTCCTTAACTGGGCAACAAATGCGACCAAAAGCATCAGTACATATTAAATTAGAACTGTCAGATGTGAGTGATTTTATAGAGGGCGATACTGTTGTTTCTGGTTATCATTTTGAGTTTTTCTAATATGAATACTTTAAAATTTTTTATGCTAGTTTCGTTATTAACTATTATTTCTACTATGTTGATTAGTTGCAGTTTTTCCAAAATAAAACATCATAGCAGTAGTGTAGTTCAATATCTTTATCCAGATAAGAAACCAATAGAAACTCCTAATATTCCAACTTTAAAATTGCCTTTAAGAGTAGGAATTGCATTCGTGCCAAGTAGAAATATGAATCTTACTGAAAGAGATAAGATTGATTTAATGCGAGAAATAAGTAAAAATTTTAAACAATATAATTTTGTAAAATCTATTGAAATAATTCCATCCGCTTATCTAACTTCAAAAGGTAGCTTTGCTAATTTAGATCAAATTAGTACGATGTATGATATTGATGTGATAGCTTTAATTTCATATGATCAAACTAGATTTACTTATAGTGGTTTAGCTTCTATAACTTACTGGACTTTAGTAGGAGCTTATATAATCCCAGGAGAAAAAAATGATACCCACACAATGGTTGATGCTTCTGTTTATGATATAAAAAGCAGAAAAATGTTATTCCGTTCTCCGGGGATTAGCCATATAAAAAGTCGAGCTACCCCAGTTAATTTATCAGAACAAATTAGAATTGATAGTATGGAAAGTTTTAAATTGGCAAGCCAAGAGCTGGTATTAAATCTTACCGAACAACTTAAGTTATTCAAAGATAAAGTTAAAGAAGCACCGCAAGATTATAAAATTATTCATAAACCAGATTATCAAGAGTAGTGGTCAGGGCGACCGCATTAAAATTTGCATAAAAAAGTTATGGAAACTAAAAAATTCCAAAAAATCTGAGTATAAAACCATGATAACAAGTAGAATATTTTACTCCTATTAAGAATAGCTAAAGGTCAGGTTAACTTTTTTTGGACAATTATTCTTCTGTTAGTAGTATTAGACAGCCTATTGAGTCTCTTTCCAATTTGATACAAGATAAGATTAATATTCAATAATTATATGGCATAGCTTCTAATAAATTAAAATTCCTAATAATTAAAATATCTAAATTTACTACCTTTTGATATATAATATTTCCATACATATAATTAACTAGTCCTCATGAATCAAATTCCTAATATTTTACAAAAAATAGTTCAGCATAAAAAAATAGAAATTAAAAATAGTGCTAAACGTATGCCATTACGCACTCTTAGTCGTTTAATTGACAGTTGTCCAACTACACGAGGATTTATTGAAGCAATTAATGCACGTTTACAATTTCAACAACCTGCTGTTATAGCTGAAATTAAAAAAGCATCACCAAGCAAAGGTGTATTACGAACTGACTTTAACCCAATTGCAATTGCTAAAAGCTATGAACAAAATGGAGCCGCTTGTTTATCAATTCTTACCGATGAAAAATTTTTTCAAGGTTCTAATGAATATTTATCACAAGTACATGAAGTATGCCCACTTCCCATATTGCGTAAAGATTTTATCATAGACGCATACCAAGTATATGAGGCACGAGTGACTGGAGCGGACTGTATTTTGCTTATAGTAGCTATACTAGACGATGCCCAGCTACAGGACTTAGCTGATTTAGCAACTCATTTGGGAATGGATATACTCGTAGAAGTACATAATCAAACAGAATTAGAGCGAGCCTTATCAATTAATATACGTTTGATAGGGATTAATAATCGTGATTTAAAAACTTTTGATACTAATATAAAAACTACTTTGGATTTATTAGATCAAATTCCTAAAAAACATATTGTAGTTAGTGAAAGTGGTATCCATACCCATGAAGATATTGCCTTATTAAGTAATGTTGGTGTACATACATACTTAATCGGTGAAGCTTTCATGAAAGCAAATGATCCTGGAACAGCATTATCTCAATTATTTAACTAAGCTTATTTCTCAATAACGATTATTTTAATCAGAGGAATAAGTTCTAATGATTAAAGGTAATTTGTTATGTCGATCACTATACGGCATTTATCACGTTTGTTGTTTAGTTCAGCTATATTATTATTTTTTATTTTACACACTACTAAAACTATTGAATGGGAATTCATTGATGCTTTAGAACATACAGCATATGATGTTAGACTAGAATTGACTATGCCTAATGTTAAAGATGACCGTATCGTAATTGTAGATATTGATGAACGTAGTTTAAGTGAAATAGGACGTTGGCCTTGGAATCGTTCTGTGTTAGCAAATCTAATTGAACAGTTATTTGATACTTACCAAATTGACGTATTGGGTATGGCAGCCGTATTTGTTGAACCAGATGATAGTTCTGGCTTAACTAAATTACGTGATTTGGCTCAAGGTCCATTAAAAGAAGCTCCAGTATTTTTACAAACCCTTGCAGAACTTGAAAAAAAATTAGATTATGATAAGTTATTTGCAAATAGTCTTGCTAATCGTCGTATTGTACTAGGTTATACCTTTACTAATGAATATGATAGTAGAGTTGGCAAACTACCCGCTCCAGTTTTTAATACTAAAGAACTTAACCAGTTAAATTATAAAGTAGCTAATGGCTATGTTGCTAATTTAGCTCGTTTTCAAACCAATGCTATGAGTGGTGGCCATTTTGCGATGGAACCAGATATAGATGGAATTGTACGACGAGTTCCTATGTTATATGGCTATCAAGATCAATTGTATGAATCATTATCTTTAGCAGTAGCACGGACAGCTATACGAGAACAAAGCCTAAATTTTCAATCCCCTACATCCTTACAGATTGGTAAATCCACGATTCCTACCGATAAATATTTACAAGCTTTAATTCCCTATCAAGGTAAGCAAAATAATTTTACCTATGTTTCAGCTACTGATGTTATACATAATCATATTCAAAACCCTAATATTTTAAAAAATAAGATAGTATTACTTGGTGCTACTGCCAAAGGTTTATCTGATTTGATGGCTACTCCAGTTGGTAATTTATATCCAGAAATAGAAATTCACGCTAATCTAATCACTGGAATATTGGATAATAATTTTAAATTTAGAAGCAGCTATGAAAATATTATTGAAATATTATTATTAATTTTGATAAATGTGATTATGGTTAGTTTATTGCCATTATGCTCACCCTTGATGGCAACTGGTATAACTTTAGGTTTAGCTGGGCTTATTATTACAATAAATATAGTTTTTTGGACTACTCAAAATTTAGTATTTCCATTAGCAACCACTATGTTATTAATTTTAACTCAATTTATATTCAATATGTCATATGGATATTTTATAGAATCAACTAACAAACGTTATTTAACTACTCTATTTGGCCAATATGTACCAATAGAATTAGTTGATGAAATGAGTAAAAATCTTGGCAATGATTTCAGTATGGATGGTGAAAGCAGAGAAATGACAGTATTATTTTCTGATGTACGAGGTTTTACCAACCTATCTGAAAATTTAGAACCCAGAGAGCTATCATTGTTAATGAATGAATATTTAACTCCTATGACCCATTCTATCCATGAATATAGGGGAACTATTGATAAATATATGGGCGATGCGATTATGGCATTTTGGGGAGCTCCATTACATGAACCAAAACACGCTCGTTATGCACTAGATGCTGCAATGCAAATGCTAAAACGTTTACAAGATTTGCAAACTCAGTTTCGACTTAAAGGTTGGCCAGAGATTGATATTGGTATTGGATTAAATACTGGTATTATGAATGTAGGTAATATGGGTTCACAATTTCGTATGGCTTATACAGTATTGGGAGATGCGGTCAATTTAGGTTCTCGGTTAGAAGGTTTGACTAAACAATATGGAGTAAAATTAATTGTTAGTGAAACAACTTGTAAAGCTGTACCAGAATATTTTTATCGAGAATTAGACAAAGTAAGAGTAAAAGGCAAAGATCAACCAGTCTCTATTTTTGAACCAATTGCTTTGATAAATCAAATAGATGAGAATTTTGTATTAGAGATTAATTATTATAAATTAGCTCTTAGATATTACCGACAACAAAATTGGGATATTGCAATAGAGTTTTTTATTGAATTAAGTAAGAAGAATCCTAGTTGCTCATTATATAAAATATATTTAGCTAGAATAAAATATTTTATTAAAAATCCACCAAAAAAAGATTGGGATGGAGTCTATAATTTTATTACTAAATGATATTCAATATATGCAGTAATCATAAATAATCGGTATTTTTTATAGCTAGAATATTTATATATGTAGGACAACTTACTTAAGCTGGGTAAAGTGATAATTAAACCCAAAATTTTAATTAATATGGTATTTTCCGATTGGATAAGCTACAGTAATTATTAAATAAGTAATTGATATTTATTTTGAATATAATTAATAATTAAGCATTCATAATTAAGAATTGCTATAATATAATTCAAGATATTTAACTAGGTAGCAAGATTACCTAAAAGGCTTGAAAAACTAATAATTTCAATATATAATGATGTATTAATTATAGAAAACGAATGACTAACCTGCAAAATTAGCTAAAAAATTAGTAGGTAATATTATGAAAAAAAATATTTCGGCAAAATCTTCTTCTGATAAACATCCACAACTAACCATTTTATCCCATAAAATAATAGAAAAAAAAGCTGATTTATCAAAAAATTTAGATAAGATTATGGCTCTCAATATTATTGAATCAGAGTTTTTAGAAGCTATTGAAATATATACCGATACTTTACAAGATTTATGGGAATTCGCTAAAGAGTTAGGCTTAAACGGGTTTTGTGAACTTTGTACTTTTGTTAATGATAATATATTTGAATGTAGTTTTAAATCAAATACACAAAAACAACCATTACATGAACAATTGAATCTGTGGCCACAATTAGTATTAGAATATTTATTGTCACCAGAAGTAGGGACTAAAGATATAGTTGCATATATTCGTAAAGATAATTGGCCTATTACTGCATCAAAAAAACATGCCGAACATATATCAATCTTACTTGTAAAGGATTATGCAATTGGAATTATAGAAACTAAACCTGTTAAACCAAAACCAGAAAATAACCCTACTCAAGAAAATAAAAATTCTATTAATGAACTAGCATCAGAATTATCGTCTAAACAAATAGAACAAGCGATTAATACTGATAATAAGATAACAGGTTCTAGTGTAGAAACATCTAAAAAGTTATATACTAAAGTTTTAAATGAGACTGAAATATTTAATATTACAGCTTTAATTAAGGATGATTTACCACTTATTGCGGGAAGTCTTGATATAGCCTCTGATATTGAAGCTTTAATTTCAGATACTCCTAAACAGGCATTTAATTCTAAACTAGAACTACCAATTTTGCCAGTTATGACTAGCATTAGTGCAATTGATATTGATGATGATATAATGGATGGTGAAGATATAGAACCTTTGCTATCAAATGCTGGGGAAAAAATTGGTATAGATAATGTTACAAAAAAAGTTGATAAAGAATTTTCTATGGCTGATATTATAATTGAAGACACCAATTTTAACGATATACCAAACATAACCAATATAGAAATTCCAACTATGGAAGAGTTTGAAAATAATATAGAAGCAATCACAAAAGATTCGATAGTATCTGAAGAAATAATTCAAATTCCTGCAATGAATATAGAAAATTTAGAAGAAAATACTATTGTAGAAGAATTAATAACTTTAGATAAACCAATAATTGAAAATGATGACGAAGATAATTTAATAATTATAAATTCTACAAAAACTGTAGAAGAATCTTCTAATTCAGAATTATTAGAAAAAATAGATGAACCGTTAGATTTACCAGAAGAAATAATCATTGATGAATTAGAAAATCTGGATATGGATAATACAGAAATCCCAGAAATAAATCTATCAGAAGATTCAGAAGAAAAAATAGATGAACTGTTAGATTTACCAGAAGAAATAATTGGTGATGAGTTAGAAATTTTGAATTTGGATAATGCAGAAATCCCAGAAATAAATCTATCAGAAGATTCAGAAGAAAAAATAGATGAACCGTTAGATTTACCAGAAGAAATAATTGGTGATGAGTTAGAAATTTTGAATTTGGATAACTCAGAAATTATAGCGGAAGATTTGGAAGAAATAATTATAGAAAATTTAGATTCTCCAATTGCAGAAAATGAAATATCTGATTCTGAATTTAAGCTACAAGAACAATCTAATTTAAATACTGAAATTATTAATTCACAAGATGAAGAAAACTTAGATATAATAACAGAAATTCCTGAAATTGAAGCACCAAAAATAATTTTAGCTAATGAAGATATCATTGAGCTATTAATTGGTCAATTGATTGATATAGAAGAAGGATTAGCAGAAAATTCGGTTAAATTAATTAGTGCTGAAGATGATGATTTATTAATGGCAGTGTCAGAATATACTGAACTGGTACAATCAGTTTGGGATGCTGCAGAAATGGCTAATTTAATCGGTTTGCAAGAAGTTTGTACTTT
>DAOUSL010000422.1 GCA_030627235.1 Thioploca sp. | reverse complement strand
GCCAACAACAGAATCCATGCCTAAAACTATTTTACTGACAGATTCTAAATTGTAACCATTCATGTGGTTTGCTTTACCACCATTGGCTTTGATAGTTTCATAGTCAATTTTTTCGTGGGAAATATTGTGTTTTTTGATATAACTATTGACAGTACCTAATGGTTTTTCTAGGAAATTGACGATGTCTTTCTTGGTGTATAATTTTTCTTCTGGAAATGAGGTTTTTAAACCAAATTGTTTCATTAGAATTATACATTGTTCTTTCACGGTTTGTTGGATATTTGGAGTCAGGCCACAGGCTTGTTGGATGGCAGTATATATAGTAGTGTCGATTAAACTAGTTAATAATATTACACATCTCTCCCCGATATGGGTTTGATTTGGCCTTAATTTATGGTTTGCTAATGCCATAGCATAACCACGAATTAGTGAACCAATAAATTTACTATCATAAATAACTATATTTCGTCCTTGATAAGGGCTATTTTTGGCGGTAACTTTTATTAATTTAGGTGCCATGCTTTGAGCCTTACCAATAAACGGTTCAAATACTTTTGGAGGCCATTTAGGTGCCATGCGTTGAAGAGGAGCATGTTTCATTCCCAATAAATCGGCAGTACCACGTTCACTTAAGCAAGCACTGCCATCACTTAAAATATATCCATCACAAATAATTCCGGGTATTAATTCAACTTTACCGTAATGTACGGCCTTTAGCTCTTCCATAATTTACCTCATTAAGTTTTAATATCAAAGTGGGATTATATTCTTTGGTTGGGATTAATGTCAAGATGTTTGGAATAAGTTGGGCTATCTATAACTAAAATTAGACGTTCAAAACTTTAGGATAAATAGGTTTGATTTCATATAGCTTAACAACTTTACCCATTTTGGTTTTAAGGATGCCGTTAAATAGTTGTTCTGGAGTTATTTTATGATGAAAACGAATAATGCTATAGTTCTGTTTTAGCAGTTTTTCTCGTTGTTTTTCTTCTTGTTGATTATAGTTACGATGATTGTCGTAGCCGTTGCATTCTAGGATTAAATTTAAATCTTGGATGAAGAAATCTACTCGATAGCTTCCAAATGTGTAATTATGATGAAATCCAAATCCTTTAAATACTTGGGATAAAACTTGTTGCCATTCTATCTCACCTTTGGTATCTGTTCTAACCAATGTTCCAGCGTTGCCGAAAATTTGTTTTTTAAGTTCGATGCCAACAACAGAATCCATGCCTAAAACTATTTTACTGACAGATTCTAAATTGTAACCATTCATGTGGTTTGCTTTACCACCATTGG
>DAOUSL010000364.1 GCA_030627235.1 Thioploca sp. | reverse complement strand
TAATCTGTATACAAATCTAATTGATATTTATCCATTTTTTGATTATAACTTAATTTACTTTGAATTTACATTATTTATGGTTACATTTATAATACTTTGCGTAACTTCAGTAAATAAGTGTATATGTAGGATGCAATGACCGAAGGGAATTGCATCAATCATGTTAATGCGACTCGAAAGATGTAATTCGTAAACTCATTACATCCTACAATAAAGTTAGTTAATTAAGCATTCATAATTAAGAATTGCTATAATATTATATTTCACATGGTTTTCCTACAACCATCCAATAATTCTACTTGTAAATACTAATGACCACCAAAGACCTTTTCATATCATACGGCAGGCGAGAAAGCTTAGGTTTCGTAGGCCGATTGCACCAACAACTCAAACTAGCTGGCTATGATGGCTGGTTCGATAAAGTCAATATTCCCGATGGCGATGACTACGCTCAACGCATCAATCACGGAATTGAATCTGCACATAATTTTGTTTATGTTATGGCACCTCGTTGTTTAACTTCTCCATACTGTTTGATTGAACTGGAATACGCTAAAATACTTTGAGTTTCCGATATTTGGCAAAACCATTGACGCACTAGATGGTGTAGTTAAAAGTATCATCAAAGTTATCGAAAGGCAAAAGATTTACGTCCATAAACATACCGAGATTTTAACTAATGCGTTAAATTGGCAACAGAATCAGAAAGCTACTCAGCATTTGTTGGTTGGTAAAGAAAGAACTGCTGCTCAAGAATGGTTGTTGACTGATTTTTTGCCGCCAAAACAACCACCTTGTAGAGTTTCGGAGTTAGTATGTGAGTTTATTTGTGAAGCTCGCAAGAATGCTGAAAATTTGATGACCGATATTTTTATCTGTTATGACACTAAGGATAAGAAGATTCGGGATAGTGTGATTAAATCACTTTCTCACTATTCTAAGACCACTTGGATACATGATCGTGATATCCAAAAAGGTGATAATTACGAGTGTTCAATTGAGCAAGGCATTGAAAATGCGGATAATTTTTTCTATTTTATTTCTTCCCGTTCGGTAGTTTCGGAATATTGCCAAAAGGAATTGGAACATGCTCTGAAGCATAACAAGCGTATTGTGCCATTGTTGATTGTCGAAACTCCAGAAGCTGATATTCCAGAATCGGTGCGTTATTTACAGTATGTGGATTTTACTGATAATACTTGCCAAGCGGATTATGATTCTGATATTGATGATATTTTAAATATTTTACGCCATGAGCAGGAGTATTATAAGCAACATAAAATATTGTTAGTACGAGCTTTAAAATGGGAAACGGAAAATAAGAAATCGTCATTTTTATTGCGTGGACATAATTTAGACAATGCTAAAACTTGGTTGCGATTGAATGATAAGCGAAAAGAACATTTGCCGTTGAATTTGCATAAGGATTTAATAACTACTAGTGAAGCGGCTAAAGGACAACTTGGTACGGAAATATTTATTTCCTATTCTCGGAAAGATGCTGATTTTGCTAGACAGTTAAACACTACGTTGCAAGAAGCTGGCAAGACTACTTGGTTTGATCAGGAGAGTTATTATAGCATATCCCGAATAACTAAGAGACAAGAGATGATATAATAGAAAAAACTAAAAAGCGAGAAAAAGATGTGAAAAGGATACTCAATAGATTTACG
>DAOUSL010000221.1 GCA_030627235.1 Thioploca sp. | reverse complement strand
CTTGTATGTTATTGAACATAATCCTAAATCTATATTATGTATTCCACTACTTAATCAAAAGAAGCTGATTGGAATTTTATATTTAGAAAATAATCTGGCTACTGAAGTTTTTACTGTCAATCGAGTTGAAATTTTGAATTTGTTATCTTCTCAAATAGCAATTTCAATTGAAAATTCATTACTATACGATAATTTAGAGCAAAAAGTTGAGGAACGTACTTATGAGCTTAAAATAGTCAAAGAAACTGCCGAAGAAGCTAATAAAGTAATTATGGAAAGTATTGAATATGAAGAAATTATTCAAAGCTTCTTATTGCCTAATATACAGCAAGTAAAAACTTATCTGCCAGATAGCTTCTTTCTATGGATGCCAAGAGATGTGGTAGGTGGTGATATGCTATATGCAGAACAAATTAATAATGGTTTTATTATCTCTGTGATAGATTGCACTGGGCATGGCGTACCAGGTGCTTTTATGACTATGATTGCTTCAACCAATTTAAGAAGAATTATTCGAGATCAAATTACCAATTCACCTGCTGAAATTCTGAAACAACTTAATTTTTTAGTGAAAACTTCATTACAACAAGACACGGAATATGCTAAATTTGATGATGGTCTTGATATAGCTATTTGTTTAGTAATAAAAGATATTTTAACTTTTGCTGGGGCTAGATTACCTTTGTATTATATTGATAATAATGAACTAATAATTGTTAAAGGTGATAAACAAAGTTTAGGTTATAAAAAATCTGATATAAATTTTGAATTTACAAATCATCAAATTGAACTTAAACCTAATATGGAATTTTACTTATCAACCGACGGCTTTTTAGATCAACTTGGTGGTAAAAAACGGTTTCAATTTGGAAGGAAGAGATTTAACAAACTGTTGTTAGAAAATTACCAAAAACCTTTTGCAGAACAATCACAAACCATCTTGCAAGCTTTTAATGACTATAAAGGTAATAATGATAGACAGGATGACGTTACTGTGGTAGGGTTTAGTTTTTAAATAATATATTTTCCAATCATGATAAATATCCCTAATTATAAAATCATTAACCAAATTTACGATGGTGCTAACTCAATTGTTTACCAAGGAATTAGGAATCAAGACCAACAATCGGTTATTTTAAAAATATTAAGACAAGACTATCCATCTTCAGGAGTTTTAGCTTGCTATCGACAAGAATATGAAATTATTAAATATCTAAAAAATGTGTCTGGAGTAATCAATGCCTATAATATCGAGCAATATCAAAATAAATTGTTGATATGTCTAGAAGATTTTGATGGCATAGCTTTAAAAATGCTAGATATACATTCTTTTAAGTTAGCAGAAATAATTAATATATTTATTCAAACTACTGAAATATTGGGACAAATCCATCATAAAAATATTATTCATAAAGATGTAAATCCCGCAAATTTTATTTGGAATTCTAAACGAAAAGCTTTAAAAATAATTGATTTTGGAATTGCTACTCAATTATCACGTCAATATTTATCATTAAAAAATCCAGATATATTAGAAGGAACTATTTCCTATTTGTCCCCAGAACAAACTGGCCGAATGAATCGAGACTTAGATTATCGAACTGATTTTTATTCACTTGGAGTCATGTTTTACGAATTATTCACTGGTCAATTGCCTTTCGATTCACAAGATGCGATGGAATTAGTCCATTTCCATATAGCTAAACAACCTATTCCACCGAAGCAAATCAATCCAAAACTACCTCAAGCTATTTCAGATATTATTCTAAAATTATTAGAAAAAACTGCTGAATCACGTTATCAAAGTGCATGGGGTATTAAAGCTGATTTAGAGAAAATCCAAGAAAACTTATCGGATCATGTAGACATAACAAATTTTAAATTTGAACTAGCTCAACAAGATGTTTCTGATCGCTTTCAAATTTCCCAAAAACTTTATGGTCGAGAATATGAAATAAATACATTACTTACAGCATTTAAACGAGTGACCTCTGGTACAACGGAAATAATGTTAATTGCGGGCTATTCTGGTATTGGCAAATCCATTTTAGTTAAAGAAATTTATCGTTCTCTTACCCAAACCAAAGGTTATTTTATTGCTGGCAAGTTTGATCAATTACAACGTAATATCCCTTACAGTGCAATTGTTAATGCTTTTAAAGAACTAATTAAACAACTATTGACTGAAAATGCAGAACAAGTTTCAATTTGGCAAGAAAAACTCTTAACTTCTTTGGGACCAAATTGTCAAATTATTGTTGATGTGTTACCAGAAATTGAATTAATCATTGGTACACAAAAAAATGTTCCACAACTTGGACCAATAGAATCTCAAAATCGATTTAACTTAGTGTTTCAAAATTTTATCCAAGTATTTTGTCAATATCCATTGGTAATTTTTTTAGATGATCTGCAATGGGCTGATTTAGCAACTCTTTCTTTGTTAGAAAATATAATGGCTAATACCAATAATCTATTTGTTATTGGAGCTTATCGAGACAATGAAGTTGAATCCAGCCATTCACTAATGGTAACACTAGAAAATTTACGCAAAGAAAAAGTTGTTATTAATCAAATTACTTTGAAGCCATTAGCTTTTGAGTATGTAAACCAACTTATTGCTGATAGTTTGTACCAAAATTTACAAACTGTAAGTTCATTAGCTGATTTAGTTATGCGTAAAACTGGTGGCAATCCGTTTTTTGTGAGTCAGTTTTTACATACCTTATATGAAGAAAATTTGCTTAATTTTATTCTACCAATAAATCAGCAAACTGGCTATTGGCAATGGAATATTGAGCAAATAAAAACTCTTAATATAACTGATAATGTAGTGGAATTAATGATTGGTAAGTTAAAAAAATTACCGATTTCAACTCAACATGTTTTACGTCTATCTGCCTGCATTGGTAGTGATTTTGATTTAGAAACTCTAGCCATAATTTATGAAAAATCAATAGCTGATACTTTTCAAGATTTGCAATCAGCTTTGACGGAAAGATTAATTTTTCCAACTTCATCTCATGAACTAAATAGTGATGACATTTGCTCTTCACAATTAACTATAAACAATTTTCGTTTTTCCCATGATCGTGTGCAACAAGCTGCTTATACATTAATTAATCAAGAACAGAAAAAAACTGTACATTTACAAATAGGACGTTTATTACTTAAAAATACAACTATTGATAAATTAGAAGAAAAGATATTTGCTATTGTAGGACAACTCAATCAGGGCATTGTGTTATTAAAAGACCAAGTCGAACTAACTGCAATTGCTCGCTTAAACTTAATGGCTGGGAAAAAAGCCAAAGCAGCCACTGCTTATGAAATTGCTGCTAAATACTTAACTATTGGGCAACAATGCTTAGACGCAAATAGCTGGCAAACTGACTATGATTTAACATTGAATCTTTGTGTAGAAGCAATCGAAGCCGGATACATAAGTGGTTCTCATGAACAAGCAACTAAATTGTCTGAAATTGTCTTGCAACGAGCTAAAGTGTTGTTAGACAAAGTCAAAGTATACAATATTCAAATCCTATTTTTTATTACCCAGAATCGGATGCAAGAGGCAATAGATACTGGGCTAAAAGTCCTTGAAATGCTAAATATTTCTCTCCAAGATTCGCCCCCAGAAAATTTAGTTATCGACAAATTGTACGCTTTACCAGAAATGACTGAACCTGACAAATTAGTAGCTTTGCAGATACTGGCTTCTTTTTATGCTCCAGCAATTATCACCAAACCAGAATTGGTAGCATCAATAGTATTCACAATGATCCACCTCTGTGCCAATCATGGTAATTCACCTACAGCCGCTATTGCATATGGTTTTTATGGAATCATTTTGTGTATTACTGGGAATATTGAATCAGGTTATCAATTTGTCAAATTAGCGTTAAAGATTCAAGAACAATTTGGGGCAAAAGCAATTCATTGTAAAGTCCACCATTTCTACAACGCTCTGATTAGACATTGGAAAGAGCCGGTAAGAGACTCAATCGAACCATTGCGTGAAAATATTCAAGTAGGGATTGCCAATGGCGATTTTGAATTTGCTGGTTATGGTATCTTGGACTATTGCTCCAATATTTTCTTAAAAGGAGAATCCTTAACAACTGTTTGTCAGGAACATCAACAATACATTGATTTACTCCAAAAACATAAACAAGAATATTCGCTTAACTATGCTAAAGTATGGGGACAGATAGCATTAAACTTAATAGATGAAACAGAAGATAAATGTTGTTTAAATGGAAAATTATTCAACGAAACCAAAATATTACCTATTTTACAAGCTGCCAATAACTTTACCCCTCTGTTTTGTGTTTTCTTGGGTAAAAGTATGCTCAATTATTGGTTTAAAAACTATCAAGCGGCGATTGTTAATGCAGAACAAGCTATCAATTACGAACAATCAATGGTAACACTTTTGCCAGTCGGTCAACAGCCTTTTTACCATTCCCTAGCTCTGCTTGGTTTTTATCCTAATGCGACTGCTCAAGAGCAAGTAACATTTTTAGAAAAGGTATCAACTAACCAGAAAAAAATGCAAAATTGGGCTAAACATGCGCCGATGAATTACCAACATAAATATGCTTTGGTTGAAGCAGAAAAAGCACGAGTATTAGGTCAACTTGAAGCAATAGAATGGTATGAGCAAGCTGTTAATGGTGCCAAAATCAATGGCTATATTCAAGAAGAAGCTTTGGCCTATGAATTAGCTGCTGAATTTTATTTGGTGCGGGGCATGGAGAAAATTGCTCAAACCTATCTGACAGAAGCACATTATCGCTATCAACAATGGGGTGCTTTAGCTAAGGTAAGAGATTTAGAAGAGAGATATCCACAATTTCTAATTTCTAAAACTATCCGTACAATTCAAACAAATACCACCATTTTGGCGACTAAAATAGGTTTAACTTCAACCAAAGGCGGTTCAGAATGGCTAGATTTAAACAGTGTAGTAAAAGCCTCCCAGACTTTATCAGGAGAAATAATACTAGCTCATTTACTAGAAAAGATGATGCACATTGTGATTGAAAATGCTGGAGCAGAAAAAGGTTTTTTACTATTACCGAAACAAAATGAATGGTTTATTGAAGCTGAAGGCAATATAGATAATGTTACTGTTTTACAATCTAGCTCGATAAACAATATATCAGCCAATATCGTAAATTATGTAATTAGAACTAAAGAACCATTGGTGTTACATGATGCAAGCCAAGAAGGAAATTTTACTAATGACTCGTATATTATTGAATATAATCCTAAATCTATATTATGTATTCCACTACTTAATCAAAAGAAGCTGATTGGAATTTTATATTTAGAAAATAATCTAGCCACTGAGGTTTTTACTGTCAATCGGG
>DAOUSL010000381.1 GCA_030627235.1 Thioploca sp. | reverse complement strand
CCCTTTAAAATATCTACTTGTAATTTAGCACATTCCCTACGTATAGCATCTCTTACAAAAGTTGCTATTTCTTTTTTCAATACTTCTGTATTTTGTTATCCATACTATATGTAAATGTATTGAGAATGATGTATGTGAACCATGTTTATAATCTTTCATTACAAAAGGAGACAATAAAAAATTAATTTAATAATAATATGTTATAAAAACTGTCCGAACTATTGTCATATAATACTATTTTTGTTTTATTAATGATTATTATTTCAATTTATTTTTTGGATTACCCGAAATTTGGGAATGTACCCTCACTTAATTGAGTTTTACAAGATGAAAAACTCTTGCCAATTTTAAAGAATATATTCATGAAAATTATTTATACAATCTTATCTGTTCCGTTGCTTTTCCAAGTGGCACAAGCGGAAGTTTGTCCGTCACCTTCATTTGATGAAAACACGATGAAGGTAACTTTGCCTTGCACCAAATCAGCGGGGTCGAGAACCCCTATTGAGCTAGAAAAATTTGCTATCGCAGATAATACGTTGGCCTGGAAAGCCGTGTATCAAGCACAAGAAGTCGTAGACGCTTGCCTCTCCAGCACTGCTTATTGTGTTGATCTAGATCAACAGGAAGTTACCATCAATAATGTAAAGATTGGTGATACATTAATTGGTGCAAAACTCGCTTGGGGGGATGGAGATATTTTACAATATAAATCACATCATCCAATGCCAGTTAGCAATCCAGGTGGTGGAACGAGTACTCCCACAGCTACCGATACTAATGCCAATGTGGCGACAGTTTCCAGTAAAACATTTGATGTAACGATATCTTATTAAGATAGTTATAACAACGCTATCGCACGCAAACAACAGATTGAAGAGAATATCAAATATTTTGCGGACGGGGTGTACGAATCAAGTAATGGTGGACATAAAATTGGTAAGGTAACCCTCTTTACTGAGGGCGGACATGCCGATAAAGCAGACGTCAAATGGACAGCTGAATGCGGGCCTATGGCGAGAGTAAGTGGCCGTTGGAAAGGGGCTGGTTCTCATGTTTATCATTGTGATCAAAATGCATCCCGTCAGAATGGAATATTAAACCTACAAGCAGATCACTTAAAGCAGACAAATATAGGTGGTTACACTATGGCTCATGAATGGGGTCACTTTTTTTATGGACTACTGGATGAATATAAGCAAGAGGGTGCCTCCTGTGACTATGCTAATAATCCTGGAAATCCGTGCGAAGGTGATACAGGTGTTACTCCCTCGGTTATGAACGACGGCGATAATGCTGCAAAGCCTAAAGAACAAGGTGGCGGTTATCAATGGCTAAATTTTTCTTCAGCAAAAAGCCAAAATTCTAAAAATGCCCATTACCGAGTATTTGGGAAAAGCGCATGGGAAACGTTAGTAACTGAAGTTACGCAAAGTAAAATAAATACTAGAATAAGAATAACTAACAAAAATAATGTTAGATAGCCTTCAAAACTTGTAGTTCGTGAAAAGCAGTTTTGATAGCTT
>DAOUSL010000413.1 GCA_030627235.1 Thioploca sp. | reverse complement strand
CTGCATAATCTTGTTCAAAATGTCAGAATCAGGATTTACAAGATTAGAGGATTTTCAGGATTAAAAATCAAAAAACTAGTGGTGTTATCCTGCTAATCCAATAATCCTGTGAATCCTGATTCAGACAAAAAAATCTTGTTCAAAAACTGACAAAATAAGACACCTTATGAACTAACTTTACAATTAGGCACAGCTTTTTTAAACCGCTCTATCTCAGACTCGCTTATTTGATTTCCCCAACAATACAATTGTTGCAAATCAGTCAAGGAACATAGTGGTTTTAAATCGCTTATTTAATTGTTATAACAATACAATTGTTGCAAATCAGTCAAAGCACAAAGTGGTTCTAAATCGCTTATTTGATTGTTATAACAATACAATTGTCGCAAATCAGTCAAGGTACGAAGTGGTTCTAAATCGCTTATTTGATTGTTCCAGCAAGACAATATTTGCAAATTATTCAAGGCACGTAGCGGTTCTAAATTTTGTATTTGATTGTTTCCACAATTTAATTTCTGCAAATTAACAATTTTTTCTAAATCACTATCAGTTGGTTCGATTTTAATAAATCCTCTGAAAGTAATTTTCCAATTGTAATCCAATTGATTCCACCATTTCCACTTATCTATTTTGACAATACGAGTTTGTTTTGCTTGTTTTTGACTAGATATTTTAGTAACACTATGTTTTTTAGATAGTTTAGGTCTAATAGGTTCATATTTTGGTAATTCAGAAACCGGAGATAACAATTTCTCCAATCCTTTTAGCAAATCAACCAAATCAATCCGCCTATCAGGTTCAGTCTCCACACAATCACACAACAACTCAAATAATTCAGGCGAATCAGCCAAACGTCTCGGATGCAAAGTCTGTGGACTCTCCCCCGTCAATAAACGATACAAGGTCTTACCAAACGCATACACATCACTCTTTGCACTCGGCTCACCATAATTCACACCCTGCTGCTCAGGCGGAGCATAATCCAACGTACCAAATACCGCCGTTTGAGCCAACAAACTCAACCCAGAACGACTACGCCGAGTCGCCATCTCCGTGCCAAAATTAGGAGCCACCTTCGCCAACCCAAAATCAATAATTTTCACCCCAACTTCCGACCCCGCTTGCAACAAAATATTAGCAGGCTTCAAATCCAAATGAAAAATCCCTTTATCATGAGCAACTTTCAAACCCTTAGCAATCTGCAAACCCACCGCAATTCCAGTCGCTATAGCATATCCCGAATAACTAAGAGACAAGAGATGATATAATAGAAAAAACTAAAAAGCGAGAAAAAGATGTGAAAAGGATACTCAATAGATTTTCGAAATAGTAGAAAGT
>DAOUSL010000344.1 GCA_030627235.1 Thioploca sp. | reverse complement strand
TTCCACCCCGTTGGGGTTAATCAACCTCGGAGAGGTTAAATTTGAATAGCTACCGATGAAATCGGTGGAACTTATTGAAAATGCAAAAAAAACGATTTCACCAAAAAACATCCATTCACTCGTTCCCAATGGCCTCGTTGGGAATGCAGTCAAGACGCACCAGCGTCATACTATAAATTTTTGGTAATCCTAAAAGAAGTAGTGGAGTATAAGACAAATATATCAAAGTAAAAACGATGAAATATCCATCCTGTAATTCAGAAAATATCATAAAAAACGGTAGTATTCATAATGGAACCAAAAAATAGTATTTCCCAAGAAACAAAAAATCTAATAGATAAATTGCTACTAAAAAAAATACCATTAACAGGGATTACAAAAGTTATTAGTATTACAGAACGTTGCTTACAAAATTATGTCAATATACGATTCTATTCCAAAAAATATTGATATTACATATAAAAGGTAAAATTATCATACAATGTGATGCAACGAAGTAACGTGGTTTTATACGCTCAATACAAATAAGTTAGAAACTGGACTTACAAATCTATAGAACGATTTAATTGTACTATGAGACAACGATTTTCACGTAATGAATTAAAATTTAGTTGTTACAACTCATTTTTTAAAAATTAAGGATTTTCCCTATAGCTAAAGATAATTTTTACTGCTATATTTTT
Source organism: Thioploca sp. (assembly GCA_030627235.1). Taxonomy (GTDB): domain Bacteria; phylum Pseudomonadota; class Gammaproteobacteria; order Beggiatoales; family Beggiatoaceae; genus DRQV01. The sequence continues at coordinate 1,280 of DAOUSL010000344.1, read as the reverse complement.
AATATGAATTAAAATTTAGTTGTTACAAATATTTTTTTTAAAATTAAGGATTTTCCCTATAGCGAAAGGTAATTTTTACTGCTATATTTTTAATATAGAATTAAAGAAAATTAAAGATTATTTTTATAGTTTTTTAAAAACTTTTTAAATTCCTAAATGAGAACAAAAAAATGAACAAGACATTACTTGCAATTGCGATTAGTACAGCATTAATTAGTTCTACAGTTATATTTAATACTGCTTATGCTGAAGATGAACCTGGTTCTACTGTAACTACTACTGATATTGAAGTGGTTATTACAGATGAATCTGTCAGTACAGGAAATGATTCTGCCAATGGTAAAAATGATAAAGTTGATGTTTGTCATAAAGGAAAAGTTATAAACGTATCATCAAATGCACTTGGTGGACATCTAGGTCATGGTGATACAGAAGGTGCATGTCCAGAACCAGAACCAGAACCAGAACCAGAAAACACTGATGTCGAAGATATTGTTGACGACACTGATGTCGAAGATGTTATTGATGACACTGATGTCGAAGATGTTGTTGACGACACTGATGTCGAAGATGTTGTTGATGACACTGATGTTGAAGATGTTGTTGACGACACTGATGTCGAAGATGTTGTTGACGACACTGATGTTGAAGATGTTGTTGACGACACTGATGTCGAAGATGTTGTTGATGATACTGATGAAGAATCTCTTGAGGAATTAGTAGCAGAAGACATTGATTCATTAACTGAAGAAGAAATGTTGTTATTATCAGATGATCAAATCGGCTCAATCTCTGTTGATACAATGGTTGATATGGTTGCAGATCAACTAGGAAATTTATTGGGAAATGTTACTACTGATGCAATTGGTGGTTTTACCGCAGATCAACTTGGTGCAATCCAAATTGACACAATGTCTGCTTGGACTGCTGAAACAATTAGTGCTGTTGATCCAGAAGAAATTGATGGTTTCAGTGATGAACAAATTTTCAGTCTTGAAACAGAAGTTTTAATTGGTTTAACAGGTGAACAAGAAGATACATTAGGAATAACTCTTGATCCAGTAGAACTTCCAGCTGTTGAATTAGTTAATGATTCAGATGCTGAAGTTGAAGTTGAAACAGATACTGAAGTTGACGATGATGCTGAAGTTGAAACAGATGCTGAAGTTGACGTAGATGCTGAAGTTGAAACAGATGCTGAAGTTGAAACAGATGCTGAAGTTGAAACAGATACTGAAGTTGAAACAGATACTGAAGTTGAAACAGATGCTGAAGTTGAA
>DAOUSL010000045.1 GCA_030627235.1 Thioploca sp. | reverse complement strand
TAGCTATGGAAAAGCCTTAGCTGATAATGGAAAATATGCAACTGCTTTTGAGATTTTTGAACGAGCTTTAACTGTTAATCCTAAAAGTAGCATTGTTTTAACTAGCTATGGAAAAGCCTTAGCTGATAATGGAAAAATTGATGAAGCATTGAAAAGAATCCAATTATCGAATCAATTAGCACCCAATAATCCTATTGGATTAGCAACCTATGGAGTCTTATTAGCAACCAAAGGTGAATTAACAGCAGCATTTAAGCAATTTGACTTATCCCTTAAACTCAAAAAAAATCTATTAACTTTAACTAATTACGGTAAATTTTTAATCCAAGCTGAACGATTTGAAGATGCAATTATTCAGTTTGAACAGGCTATACAAATCAATCCTAAAGACAATGTTGCTTTATTCATGTGTGCTAATGTCTTACAACTATGTAAGCGTTATGAAGCAGCTATTGAAAAATTGGAAGCCATTAATGTTAAAAATTTGCTTCAAGGTTTAGATAAGTTTATTTACTTAATTTTAGCTAAATTGTGTTACCAAACAGGCCAAACTAGCAAAGCCAATAGTTATATAAATACCTTAATTGACCAAAGCGATGATAAAGATGCTGAACGCTTACGAGTAGCTCAAAGTCTATTTGGAGTACAAAGACAAAGTGAGAAAGCTGTTGCTATATTATTAGATATTCAGCAAGATACTCCAGAAATTCAACAAGCTATTAGTGAACTAATTCCAAATTTTAAAATGGCTGATTATTTTCAATTCCATCATACTGAAATAAATATCAAAGATACCGAAATTCTGAATCGAGGTATGTATCATAAAATTCAAAATTTGATTGCAATTTTAAAAGATATAGTTCATGAAATTATTGAAGATAATAAACAAAATGAAAAATTAACGACAATTTTAAATATTATTTTAACCACTTTAAATAAAATTAAACAAGAAAGAAATTTAGAACAAGACCAAATCCAAACTATTCCTCATGATAATTATCAACAAATAATTGAATTAATTTCTAAAACTGCTCATAAAATTGTCGATTTTGTCAATAATAAATTATCGGTAGTCCGAGAAGATGTACATGATATTTTAGATGATTTACCTATTACCGATCTAAATTACCAGCAATTTACTAATTTATTAACCTATATCACTTCTACCCAAAAATCTTTAAATGATTTAAAAGATATTAATCAAGGAATTAAACTTAAAAATAACCAATTTAAAATAGAAGATTTATTTGCAATTTGGCAAACTACTAATAAAATTAGTCATGCTAAAATTGTGTTAGACATTCAAAATCCAGATTCACAGTTCATTGGTGATAAAGAAAAAATTCTTAGTTTTATAAGTGAGTTAATTGAAAATACTCTAAAACATAATCCAGACCAGCATAACTTAAAAATTACCATTCGTTCTCGAGATAGTGGTAATATAAACAAAGAAGTAAAAATAAGTATTCGTTCTAAAAATTCCCAGCCAAATGTTAAGAATTTATTATTAACGGTCAAAGATAACGGTAAAGGAATTTCCAAAGAACAAAAAAACCAGATTTTTTTACCATTAGTAACCACAAGTAAAGATGGCACGGGTTTAGGTTTATTTATGATAAAAAGAACCTTAGAACATATGCACGGTGCAATCCATGAAGTTGGTGAAAATGGTGCATTATTTAATATTCGGATTCCCTACAAGGATAAATTATGACAATACTTGCGATATCTAATGTTCGTATTTTAGTCGTTGAAGATGATAAAGATTACTTACCCAGAATAATCGAACGCTTAAGCAAAAAAGGTTATCAAGCTATTGATATTGCTAATAATGAAAAAGAAGCCAAACAAAAACTTGAACAAAATTATTATGATGTGATTGTTGCTGATATGTATTTGGAAGGTAATACTAATGGTGGTTTTGAGATATTAGAAATTGTTAAACAACATAAAATTACTTCCATAGTTATTATCCTAACTGCCAATGATAGTGCCAAAGATTGTCGCCGAGCTTTAAAAGGTTGCGTATGTTGGGACTATATTTCCAAAACAATGGAAGAACGCAGTGCTTTATCAGAATTGCATGATTCTATTCAAGAAGCTTTGATATATTTAAATCATTGGGGTAATCATAAAGATAAACAGTGGATTCAAGAAAATTGGGATTCTTTACAAAAAAAACATCCTAATCAATATATTGCAGTATTAAATCACTCTGTATTGGCCGTAGCTAATTCCCAAATTGAATTAGAACAACTATTACACGAAAAGCAATTGCCATTACATTTACCAGTATTTCAACATATTGAAATCACTAAAATTACAGATATTATCCAACAAGGTGAATGCAATACGATTGAATTTAAACGTACTTATCAATATAATCCCAACAATCCTAGTAAAACAGATGATAGATTACGGTTTGCCTGTTTAAAAACCATCGCAGCTTTCTTAAATACCAATAATGGCACGTTATTAATCGGAATTGATGATGATGGTAGTGCTTATGGAATAGAGTCAGACATTGAAGTTGCTACTAAACGTCATGATAAGGATGGTTTGATTCAAACTATAACTAGTGCTATTAACGATAATATTGGAGCAATATTCACCGAAAAATATGTATTAATCTATTTTGTAACTGTGGAAGATAAAGAAATTTGTGTGGTTAAAGTCACCAAGTCAGAAAAATTAGCATTTCTACAAAAAAATGGAAGAAGTACTGTTTTTATTCGCACTAATAACTCCACCAGAGAATTAGATACACCAGAAGTTTTAGAGCGTTGTGGTTTTTAAAGAATAATATTTTAACCAGAGGAAAAATTTATGACCAATGATTTAATATTAGGAATAATCGGTGGAATTATAGCTGCTTCCATAACTGTAGCAGTATCTTACTTTTTCCAAACCATTGCCATTCCTTTCATAAAATCAGCCCTATTTGATATCCCTGATATTTCCGGCAAATGGAAAACTCACGATGCTATAAATCAAGAACCGGTTGGTACTGCTATTATTAAACAACATAGTCGACAAGTTACAATACAAGTAATTCGTAATATCAATCGTAATGGTAAAAAAACTGAAAAAACCTTTATTTATAAAGGCAAATTTGCTTCAGGAACTCTAGTAGCATCATATGAAGATACTGATATGAAAGGTTATATTATGGGTTCAGTTGTGATGCAATTAAAACCAGATAACAAAACCTTTTTTGGTAAAACAGTCTATTTTGATCATAATCAAGGCCAAGTTGTAGCTCATGATTATTGGTTAAAAAGATAAACTTATATAATTTATTAAAATCTAAATAAAATGAAACTAATAAACACCCTTAAACAAGGTTTACAACAGCTAAAAATTGATTTACCAATCTCTAGTCAAACTCAGATTTTAGACTATTTAAAACTATTAGAAAAATGGAATAAAGTTTATAATTTGACCGCAATTAATGATATTGAACAGATGTTACCCAAACATGTTTTTGATAGTCTGGCTATATTGCCATATATTCGTGGGCAACGGATTTTGGATGTTGGTACTGGAGCAGGTTTACCAGGCTTATTATTGGCAATTGCAAATCCAAACGGACAATATGTTTTATTGGATAGTAATGCAAAAAAAATTCGATTTATAAACCAGGCTATTATAGAGTTAAAAATAAAAAATGCGACAGCAATATGTATTAGAACAGAAGATTTAAAACCAGAAGAATTTAACACAGTAATTTCTAGAGCGTATGCTAATATCCATCTTTTTTATACTCACACAGTAAAATTTATCGATAAAAATGGTTGTTTATTAGCTATGAAAGGTATGTATCCTGAAGCAGAAATAACAACTATGAAACAATTACCAGTTAATATAATGACAACCACTCTACAAATACCACAATTATCAGCTCAACGCCATTTAATTGAAATTACTTTAAAATAACCGCTTTCCTCCTATGAGCCTATCCAACCGCATTAAACAACATTTTACCACCAGTATCGAAGTACAAATTAAAACTATAACTAATTTAGAGCCACAAATTATAACTGCTGGCCAACTAATGGCAACCTGTTTACAACAACATAAAATATTAAGTTGTGGCAATGGAGGATCAGCAGCTCAATCGCAACATTTTGCAGCTGAAATTATTAATCGGTTTGAAACTGAAAGACGAGCTTTAGCAGCTATTTCCTTGACTACTGACACTTCTAATCTTACTTCTATTGCTAATGATTATGCGTTTGAAAACATTTTCTCTCGTCAAATTGAAGCTTTAGGTCAGGCTGAAGATATACTTTTAGCAATCAGCACTAGCGGTAACTCTCCTAACATATTAAAAGCCATCCAAGCTGCTCATGCCAAAAAATTGAGAATAATAGCCTTAACTGGTTGTAATGGAGGAACTATTGCAAAAACATTAACTTCAAGTGATATAGAAATAAGAATCCCCAGTCAATCAACTGCCCGCATTCAAGAAGTACATTTATTAATTATTCATTGTTTATGTGATATAATCGACCAAACTTTGCAACAGGATTAAACATGCTTCCAACAATAGCTATTGTCGGCCGTCCAAATGTCGGTAAATCTACATTATTCAATGCGTTAACTAAAACTCGTGATGCTTTAGTTGCGGATCAACCTGGTCTAACTAGAGACCGTAAATTTGGCCGAGGAGTTGTTGGTGGTAAGTGTTGGTTAATTGATACTGGTGGACTTGGAGAAAAATCTGATGCAATGTTAGAACATATTACTCAACAAGCTTGGTTAGCTATTGAAGAATCTGATAGTGTATTATTTTTAGTAGATGGACGTGGTGGTTTGACAGCAGCAGACGAAAACTTAGCAAATCAGTTACGAAAACTCAAAATTCCAATTCATTTAGTTGTTAACAAAGCTGAAGGAACACCAAAAGAGATAATTAGTGCCGAATTTTATAGTTTAGGTTTAGCCAAACTTCATGTCATTTCAGCTGCTCATCAAAGAGGCATTACTAATTTGATGATTGATGTATTGGAAGAATTTCCGGATAAAGAAGATGTTTTACCAGAAAATGATAAAAGTTTGAAAATAGCAGTGCTTGGACGACCAAATGTTGGCAAATCAACTTTAGTCAATCGTTTATTGGGTTATGAAAGAGTAATTACCTTTGATGAGCCTGGAACTACTCGCGATAGTATTTTCATTCCTTTTGAGCAAGATGGTAAAGCCTATACTTTAATAGATACTGCTGGAGTTAGAAAACGCTCTAAAATATTTGAAACCGTTGAAAAATTTAGTGTTATAAAAGCATTACAAGCAATCAGTGTTGCTAATGTGGTGATCATGCTAATAGATGCTAAAGAAGGTATGACAGTTCAAGATGCTAATTTATTAGGACATATATTGGATAGTGGACGTGGTTTGATAATTGCGGTAAATAAATGGGATGGTTTGAAACATGATCATCGAGAACGAGTCAAATCTAATTTAGATAGAAAACTACATTTTATTGATTTTGCAAAAATTCATTTTATTTCTGCTCTACGTGGGTCTGGAGTTGGCAAGTTATTAGATACCATCAATAATGTTTGGCTATCTGCTGGCAGAAGAATTCATACTCCAAGATTAAATGTTGTTTTACAAGATGCGGTAAAGGCTCATTCTCCACCATTAAGACACGGTAGAAGAATAAAATTACGTTATATAAATCAAGCTGGTACTAATCCACCGTTATTCATAATTCATGGTAATCAAGTTGAGTCATTGCCCAATGATTATCAACGTTATTTAAAGAATTTTTTCCGAGATGCGTTTAAATTAGAAGGTACTCCAATTCGATTAGAGTTTAAACAAGGTGAAAATCCATATGCAGGCAAAAAAAATATTTTGACTCCGCACCAGTTGAAGAAAAAACAACGTTTAATGAAGCATGTGAAGAGATAGATAATATGAGTTTATCCTAAGCTTATGTTCGTCTAAATTTAGGATTATAAGCTTATGACAATAACACCCTCTAATTTACACCTTATTATTTTATTAATTCTTGCATTGCCAGCAATTTTATGTTTATTACTGGCATTTTGGGGAAAGTTGTTTGAATGTTATTCTTATTTTTTCGTACAAGACCCAATAGCAAAAAAGAAGCTGGAAAAATTTATTACACCAGATTATACAGATGATGAATATGATAATTTTCAGTTTGATTATTTTTATATTGGAATTGTAGGTTTTATTTTTTTTATCATACCTTTGATTATTTATGCATTAGTAACTTACTTTTTTCTTTCTTATTTCACAGATAGTTATATTGGAATATTTTTTACTCATGCTATCTCTATTATAAGTATTTTCTTTGTTCTATTCTGTTGGGTGATAATAGATGAAAATTATTATGATTTAGAAAATTTTTGGGAAAATTGTATAGAAAAATTTAAAAAATAAATTAATAAAATTCTAAACATATTTAAGTAATATTTTGGATATTAATAAATAGGCACAATACATTTTATATAAACACTATGAACATAAAAAATTGTAAGTTTGGGGCAAATATTACATTTATTATATCGTTCTCTATAATTACATTACTTCTTAAATCTTCAATTGTTACTCTAATATTTTTTACAAAATATGGACTCTACCAATTTTCATACGCAAAAATATTAACTGATGTTGTAATTGTTCTGGCTATATCAATATTTGTAATGCTTTATTATAAAACCGTTATAAATAAAGATGGAATAAAAGGTTTCACAATGTTAGGCAAATCTCATTATATTGAATGGGCTAATATCACACATGTTTATACTAAGAAGATTTTGTTGATTGATACTATTTTTATAGAAGAAAATAATAAAAAAATACATATAGGCTTGTTTGGTAATTTTGAACGTTTTAAAATTTGTGCTGAAAAATTTGATAAAGATAATAAACTAAAGTATTATTTGGATTGTTTAACCTTACATCAAATTAAATCTATAAAAAATAACAATAAAATTATAGGATTAACTGGAATAATAGCCCTTATTTTTTTATTAAATATTATTGCATATACTAATCTTAGTTGGTATCCAGATAGAATGTTACAAATAGTACAAAAAACTGTAGAAATAAAAAAAGCCCAAATTCCTCGTCAGTTAGGAGAAGGGATATTACTTGAAAATATAATTCTTTTTCCAGAGCAGAAACAAACTGAATATACTTATATTTTAGATAGCCAATGTGATGAAGAGTTTTTTGACAACAATATAAGGAATGTAATAGAAAATTTAATTAAAACAGATTTTTGTAATAATAAAAAAGCAATAAACTATTTAAATTACGGTTTTTCAGAAATACATAATTTTCATTATTTAGGATGTGATGAAAAATCTTTAATAAGTAAAATTTTAGTAGATCAAGCATTTTGCAATAATTAAAATTTAACCAGTGAATATTTTAATGCTAGATTAATATGATGTATTATTTGGAAATAATATAATTCAGACATCAACAGATAAATTTTAAAATACTATGACAGTTTCCGAATTACGCCAAGCATTTTTAGACTATTTCGCCTCCAAAGGCCATACCGTTGTTCCCAGCAGCCCATTAGTTCCCGCCAATGATCCAACTTTACTATTCACCAACGCTGGTATGGTGCAATTTAAAGACACCTTTCTAGGACTTGAATCACGCAATTATACCAGAGCAACTACCTGTCAACGCTGTGTTCGAGCTGGTGGTAAACACAATGACTTAGAAAACGTTGGTTATACCGCTCGTCATCATACCTTTTTTGAAATGTTAGGTAACTTCAGTTTTGGCGACTATTTTAAACGGGAAGCAATTCAATTTGCTTGGGAATTTTTGACCGAAGTAATTAAATTACCACCAGAAAAACTTTGGATTACAATTTACCAGCAAGATGATGAAGCTGCCGATATTTGGCTAAAAGAGATAAAAGTTGATCCAGCTAGATTTTCTCGCTGTGGAGAAACTGATAATTTTTGGTCAATGGGAGATACTGGACCTTGTGGGCCTTGTTCAGAAATATTTTATGATCATGGCTCAGAAATAGCTGGTGGACCACCTGGAACTCCAGAAGCAGATGGAGATCGGTATATTGAAATTTGGAATCTGGTTTTCATGCAATTTAATCGTGATTCCCAAGGTAAGATGACTCCTTTACCCAAACCTTCAGTCGATACTGGTATGGGTTTAGAACGGTTAGCTGCTGTATTGCAAAATGTGCATAATAATTATGATATTGATTTATTTCAAAATTTAATTAAAGATATAGCCACTTTAGCCAATTGTGATGATTTAACCAATAATTCCCTGCGAGTTATTGCTGATCATATTCGAGCCTGTAGCTTTTTGATTATTGATGGAATTGTGCCAGCCAATGAAGGTCGAGGTTATGTATTACGCCGTATTATTCGGAGAGCAATTCGACATGGACATAAACTGGGATTACGAGAACCATTTTTCTATAATCTAGTTAACTTTTTAGAACAACAAATGGGTGCTGCATATCCAGAACTAGCTAAAAACCAGAAATTAATAGCTCGTATTTTAAAACAAGAAGAAGAACGCTTTGATGATACTTTGGATCGAGGCATGGGTTTATTAGAACAAGAAATAGCGAGTTTAACTGATAAAATTTTATCCGGTCAACTAATCTTTAAATTATATGATACTTACGGGTTTCCTACTGATTTAACTGCTGATATTGCTAGAGAACGTGGACTGCAAGTGGATATGGCAGGGTTTGAGGTTGAAATGGCTCAACAACGTTCCCGCAGTAGCACCGCTAGTAAATTTGATTTAGATATGAGTGAAACTACTCAAAATATTGATTTAGAAAGTATATTTATTGGTTATGAAGCTATTAATAATACTGGTTTGGTGACTGCTATCTTTCATGCTGGCAAACAAGTAGAAAAACTAGATGCTGGGCAAACTGGCCAGATAATTTTACAACAAACTCCATTCTATGCTGAATCTGGCGGACAAATTGGTGATCAAGGGCAAATATTTGATTGTAATGTAATGTTTGTGGTAGACGATACTAAAAAGACGGGACAAGCCCATCTTCATATTGGGAAAATGTCTTCTGGAAGCATTAAAATTGGAGAACAGTTACAAACTCAAGTAAATATCCAATCTCGTCTTGCTACTGCCCGTAATCATACTGCAACCCATTTATTACATGCTGCTTTACGTCAAGTTCTAGGCGAACATGTAAAACAGAAAGGTTCTTTGGTAGCAATGGAAAGATTACGTTTTGATTTTGCTCATTTTGAACCAGTTACTACTGAACAATTAACTCAAATTGAACGGATAGTTAATCAACAAATTCTATTAAATACTCTAGTGCAAACTAAGGTTATGGATTTAGAAGAGGCTATGAGTAGTGGAGCAACAGCTTTATTTGGAGAAAAATATTCAGATCAAGTTCGAGTGCTTTCTATTGGAAAATTTTCGACAGAATTATGTGGTGGAACTCATGTTAAGCAAATCGGTGATATCGGGTTATTTAAAATAATAACAGAAACTGGAATTGCGGCTGGAGTAAGAAGGATTGAAGCTATTACTGGTGAAAATGCGTTAAATTGGGTTAGCAATTCTGAAGCAACCTTACAGAATATTAGCGGTACTTTGAAAACTAACCTCGAATCTATAGAGGAAAGAGTTGCTCAAATACTAGATCAAAATCGTAATTTGGAAAAAGAGCTATCTCGATTACAAACCAAATTAGCTAGTAGTCAAGGTTCTGATTTAGTTAATCAAGCAATTGAAGTTAAAGGAATTAAATTACTAGCAATCTCCATAGATAATGTGGATATGAAGCAACTTCGTACTATTGCAGATCAGTTAAAAAGTAAATTAGCTACTGGAGTAATTTTATTAGCAGGAATAAAGGATAATAAAATATCATTGGTTGCCGCAGTTACAGCTGATCTTACTAGTAAAATTAAAGCTGGTGAACTTATGAAATATGTAGCAACTCAAGTTGGTGGTAAAGGTGGTGGTCGTCCAGATATGGCTCAAGGTGGTGGTATTGAATTAGATAAATTGCCAACAACTTTACAAAGTGTAACTGCTTGGGTAGAAGAACGTTTGTAGAAAGTTAGGAGTCCAAACTTTAGTTTGTTTTAAACCCAAATTTTGGATTCCAATATTTTGACGATTAAATTAGTGTGGAGAATTGGACACAATGACAAATATCATCTTAACTCAAGCAAAAGCTAATAAACTTATAAAGATAGAAAAACATAGACAAAATAATAAAAAATGGGATTATCCAAATGCAGGTGGTAGTTTAAGAATTCCATTGCTTTCAATTGATGAAGAAGAATTTATACTAGATATATGGAAAGGTAAAATTAGTTTAAAATATAAATATCAGACTAGATTTCGCAAAACAATAATTTTGATAAGATTAGATATTGGAGGTTCGCCACACCGTAATCCTGATGGTGAAGAAATAACTTCTAATCATATTCATGTATATAGAGAAAATTATAATGATAAATGGGCATATCCTATATCTATAGAACAGTTTCGTAAAATAGAAGATGTATTCCAAACTTTAGAGCATTTTATGAAGTATTGTAATGTAACCAAACCACCATTAATCACTCAAAATCCAATACAAAGTAATCTATTCTATGATAAATGAAATTGAAAAATTAACTCGAGAATATTTCTCTTGGCTACAAGATAAAACTATACTAAAACAATTAAAAGACTGGGTAGAAATTACGACTCCTTATCTTGATCGTCATAATGATTATATTCAGATTTATGTTAAAAAAGAGAACAATAAATTTATTTTGACTGATGATGGTTATATTATTTCTGATTTAATTCAGTCTGGTTGTGATTTGGATACCCCAAAAAGAAAAGATTTATTAAGGATTACTTTAAATGGATTTGGTGTAGAACAAGAAGGAGAGGAATTATTGATATATACTACTTCTGAAAAATTTGCTCTGCAAAAACATAATCTGATTCAAGCTATGTTAGCAGTGAATGATTTGTTTTATTTAGCAAATACAACTATTACCAATTTATTTTTGGAAGAAGTAATTGAATGGTTAGATAATAATGATATTCGTTATATTCCAAATACTAAATTAGCTGGTGAAAGTGGTTATGATCATACGTTTGATTTTGCAATTCCTAAATCCAAAAAATATCCAGAACGTTTATTACGGGCAATTAATACACCAAAGCGAGATAATGCAGTATCATTTACATTTGCATGGATAGATACTAAAAAAATACGCTCAACTAAAACAATGGCTTTTTCAATATTAAATGATCAGGAACATAAGATTTCTTCTCCTGTTATAGAAGCACTTGATAGTTATGCTATTACACCAATCAATTGGACATATCGGAATAATTTTATAGAAAGGTTAGCAAATTAAAATCCGAAGCCAAGATTTTTTATGCTAGAAGACTATAGGATTAAAAAGTAGGTGTAAAATACTGAGCATACCATACTAATGTTATGTTTTTTCTATTTATCATTAATTTTCTAATCTATTCCAAATTATAATATTTACCAACTATATCTTTCTTTAAAAATTCTAAAATCACATATAAAATTATCAATTCAATAATATGCAAACAAATTGTGTAGTACATTTACGCCGAAAAAATATGATGACTATGATTCGTTTTATACGAATTATGTATAATTTAAGTAAACTTCCAAGTTATCAAAAAAGTATTAAGTTACCAAATGTTGCCTGTTTTGAACCTAAAAACTCTGGAGTAATGATGGGTTATGATTTCCATATTACAGAACAAGGGCCTAAATTAATTGAAATAAATACTAATGCTGGTGGTGGAAATTTAGCTTTTAATGCAGCTTATGCCGAAAATATTAAGCAAGCAGAATTAAAAATCAAGCAAAAACTGTTACAAATGTTTAATCAGGAAATTAATTTGTATGGTAAGCAACCATCTGGAATAGCGATTATAGATACTGAACCAAAACAACAATTCTTTTTTCCAGAAATGCAAAAATTTGCTCAAATATTAGAGAAAAACTGGCAAGTTCCTACAAATATAATTGATCCAGCAGAATTAAAAATCAAGAATAACCAATTGTTTTTAAATGATAATAAAATAGATATGATATATAATCGGCATTGTGATTTTTATTTAGAAACTTTGCCGGATATAAAAGCTGCATATTTAGCCAATACAGTATGCTTAACTCCAAATCCTAGAGTTTATGGGCTGTTAGCAGATAAACAACGCATGATAAGTTGGTCTAATTTAACGAATTTATTAACATTGGGATTGGATAATACAATTGCTAATTTCATTGCTTCCATAGTACCAGAAACTTATTTATTAGCAGATTTGAATTTAGAAGAAATTTGGAATGATAGAAAGCAATGGGTATTTAAACCAATTAATCAATTTGGAAGTAGAGGAGTTATACTAGGTAGCAGTTTGAGAAAAAACCGTTTTGAAAGCTTACTAAGCCAAGAAACTTTAGTGCAGAAATTAGTAAAACCTTCCCTTACTAATTGTAAAGGATATGAAAAACCTATGAAAACAGACATCAGGATATTTGCTTATCGTGATAAAATATTAGGTATTGGTGCTAGATTGTACCGTGGGCAAGTGACTAATTTCCAAGCACCAGAAAGCGGTTATGCACCAGTGTATATTAACTAATGTTTATCTAATTTAAATTGAGGTATTAAAGTGGCAAGTGTTATTGTCGACATCGCTCCTCCCAAGAATGTTGGGAAATTTGCATTTTTACATTTAGGTTTTAGACCGTTTTTTATTGGAGCTAGTATTTTTGCCATTATATCTATGTTGCTATGGGTAGGTATATATAATTTTGCTTGGGACATTCAAGTATATTCTTCAATGACTTGGCATTCCCATGAAATGATTTTTGGTTATAGTATGGCTGTTATTGCTGGTTTTTTATTGACAGCGATTAAAAACTGGACTGGTAAACAAACTTTAGATGGTTATCCATTATTATTGCTATTTTTATTATGGGCAGTAACCAGAATTTTACCTTTTATTGGTGTTCCTATAGAAGTGATAGCAGTGAGTGATAATCTATTTTTATTGTTATTGACAATAGCTATATTTTTGCCATTTTTTACCACTAAGAGTTGGAAAAATCTAATTTTTGTTGGTGTTATGCTATTATTTTTAGCCAGTAATATTGTTTTTTATCTTGGTGTGTTAAATATAATTTCTAATGGCATACATTATGGTTTATATTCCGGTTTATATTTAATTATCACTTTAATCCTAATTATGGGTCGACGAGTTATTCCATTTTTTATTGAAAAAGGAGTTGGTTATCCAGTTCAACTAAAAAATTGGGATTGGATAGATAAAATTAATTTATTAATTTTTATACTATTTTGTCTATCTGATTTATTTGATTCTAGTTCTTACACAACTGCTGGATTGGCCGGATTATCAGCGGTAATAAATAGCATAAGATTAGCTGGTTGGCATACCAAAGGTATTTGGAATAAATCTCTATTATGGGTTTTATACGTTGCCTATGCTTTTATTATCTTTGGCTTAATATTAAAAGTATTAGTTGTTACTAGTGAAATCTCAACTTTCTTGGCAGTACACGCTTTTGCACTTGGTGGAGCTGCTATGCTTACAGTTGGCATGATGGCAAGAGTTACTTTAGGTCATACTGGTAGAAATATTTTTTCTCCTCCCAAAGCATTATGGTGGATTTTCATATTACTTGGATGTAGCTCTGTAGCCAGAATTATCTTACCATTATTTGATAGTTCTTTGTATCTATTATGGATATCTATTTCTCAAGGACTTTGGATAATATCATTTAGCTGGTTTGTCTATATATATTTCTTTATGTTGATTTATCCACGAACTGATGGACATTATGGTTAGCTAATATAAATAATGTAGGATGTAATGAATTTACGAATTACATCTTTCTAGTCGTATTAACACGATTGATGCAATTCCCTTCTTTCATTGCATCCTACATAAAACTTGTAATTCTAAATTTTAACTCCTATACTCTAGCATCCTAATTTCAAAATTAATCAATATGAAACTATTTTTCGATTTTTTACCAATTTTATTATTTTTCGTTGCCTATAAAGTTTATGATATTTATACTGCAACTGCGGTCATAATTATTGCAACAATTATTCAAGTTGGTTGGCATTGGTTTAAACATGGCAAAGTCGAGAACATGCACCTTATAACATTGGTATTAGTCACTGTTCTTGGTGGTTTAACTCTATTATTACAAGATGAAAACTTTATAAAATGGAAACCAACTATTGTTAATTGGGCGTTTGCATTAGCATTTCTTGGTAGCCAATTTATTGGTAAGAAAAATTTACTGCAACGAATGTTAGATAAACAAATTACTGTTTCTAATGATAAAGTATGGACTAATTTAAACTTTGCTTGGATAGCTTTTTTTATTGTAATAGGTATCGTCAATTTATTTGTAGCCTTCAATTTTGATACTAATACTTGGGTAAATTTCAAACTGTTTGGTATGTTAGGTTTGACTTTAGTGTTTGTAATTGCTCAAAGTTTCTATCTAACTCGTTATATTGTGGTTGATGATGAATCTAAAAAAGATATTTAGCTCTGACGAAATCGGCTCACTATTAGATGCACTACAATTTGCAACTGTAAAGCATCGTCATCAACGACGGAAAAATAGTGATGCAGTTCCTTATATAAATCATCCTATTGAAGTAGCAACAACTTTATGGAAAATAGGTGGCATACGAGAAATAACTACGTTGATGGCGGCTTTACTGCATGACACATTGGAAGATACTGATGCTACTGAACAAGAAATATTAGAAAAGTTTGGAAAAGAAATTTTATATTTAGTACAAGAAGTTACTGATGATAAAAATCTATCTAAACAACAACGAAAACTCAAGCAAATTGAAACTGCTCCTAATAAATCTATTGCTGCCAAACAAATTAAACTAGCTGATAAAATTTGTAATATTCATGATATTGCCTATTCCCCACCTTGTGATTGGTCATTAGAACGTAGGCAAGAATATTTAGATTGGACTATTAAAGTAATAGCTGGTTTACGTGGCACAAATTCAGCGTTAGAAATTCATTACGATACTATCTTATCTCAAGCCCAAACTACTATTGCACAGTTGAATGCTGAGGTATGACTTACCCATCCATTCCCTTCACTTTTGCTAAACGACATGGAATAATATTTTCCCAGCCTAATATCATCTATTATCGTCCAGATATAACCCAACAAATATTAATAGAAGTAAGACGTTTCTTAGGTATACCATTATCCTTACAAGCAATTTCTCAGGAACAATTCAATATATTACTTACCAAAAATTATGAAGCAAGTTCTAGCCAAATGATGGAAGGTTTGGGTGATGAATTAGACTTATCACAGGTAGCAAAACAACTTGCTGAACCGGAAGATTTATTAGAAACCGCAGATGATGCTCCAATAATTCGTTTGATTAATGCTTTGTTATCAGAGGCAATTAAGGAAAATGCTTCCGATATTCATATTGAACCATTTGAAACTAGATTGGTGGTGAGATTTCGTACTGATGGAGTATTGCGAGAGATATTGCAACCCAGACGGGTTTTAGCTCCACTATTAATTTCTCGTATTAAAGTCATGGCCAAATTAGATATTGCTGAAAAACGCTTACCACAAGATGGTAGAATTTCATTGCGTATTGCTGGCCGAGCTGTTGATGTACGAGTATCTACAATTCCATCTGGACATGGGGAAAGAGTAGTTTTACGTTTATTAGATAAACAAGCTGGCCGTTTAGATTTACAACAAATTGGTATGTCAACAGCTATATTAACTAATTTACAAACTATGTTGCAAAAAGTTTATGGCGTAATAATGGTTACTGGCCCTACTGGTTCTGGTAAAACCACTAGCTTATACGGCATGTTGAATCATCTAAATGATCATAGTCGTAATATTATGACGGTGGAAGACCCGATAGAATATTATTTAGATGGCATTGCACAAACTCAAGTTAATACTAAAGTAAATATGACATTTGCTCGTGGTTTGCGAGCTATTTTACGTCAAGATCCGGATGTGGTAATGGTTGGAGAAATCCGGGATGTTGAAACAGCTCAAATTGCTATTCAAGCTAGTTTAACTGGTCATTTAGTTCTATCAACATTACATACTAATACTGCCATTGGTGCTATTACTAGGTTAAGAGATATGGGGATTGAACCATTTTTATTGGCTTCTAGTATAATAGGTTTAATGTCTCAACGTTTAGTTCGTTTGTTATGTCAACATTGTAAACAGGTTTATATTCCAAATGCAGTAGAAATGCGTGAATTAAAATTGACGACAACTCCTGAATTATATAAAGCTGAAGGTTGTTCTAATTGTAATTCACTTGGTTATAAAGGCCGTACTGGAATTTATGAATTAGTTAATGTAGACAGCACTTTACGCAACATGATCCATGATAGTGTTGGCCAACATGAATTAGAAAATTATGTCAATGCCCAATCTATCTATCAAGATGGTATTAAACGTTTATTAGCTGGAGATACTACAGTTAATGAGTTATTACGGGTTATCAAAGATAGATAAACTGTAAAAAATAACATATAAATTACAAATAAACCATGTTCTGTAATCATAGAACTATTTATCCAAACTTCCAATTATAAATGCTAATATTCCTAAATAAATCATAATATATGTCAATATTTCAGAAAATTTCATTATTAATTATCTTTAGCTTATTTATTTCAATTACAGCTAATGCTAAAAATATATTAGTATTACATTCTTATTCCAAAGGATTAAGTTGGACTGATAAAATTACGGCTGGGATTGAAGAGGTTTTTTCCAAACAAAAAATTCAAATAGATCATGAATTTATGGATACAAAACATTATTCTAGCAAAAATTACTATCAATTATTATATTCTATCTATCAACATAAATACAATAAATATAATAAACATAATTACGATGTGATAATTTCTGCTGATGATAACGCATTGAATTTTTTATTGAAATATAGAAATGAAATATTTGGAGAAATTCCAGTAATATTTTGTGGTATTAATAATTTTAGTACAACTGAACAAGAACTCAAAAAACATGAGAAATATACTGGTATTGTAGAGTCATTTGATGTTAGAAATAATTTTAATTTGATTCTAAAACTACATCCAGATACTCAAGAAATTATAATTATAAGTGATCAAACTACCTCTGGAATTGGCAATATGATGGCAGTTAAACAAGTTATTCCAGAGTATAAAACCATTAAATTTAGCTTTATTGATAAAGGTAATATTGATTTTTACCAAAAAAAATTACAGAAGAAAAATAAGGGTAGTGTAGCACTTGTTTTACCAGTTACTAGTGCTGAAGGAAGAACTTTTACTTATGAAGAAAGCTTTGAAATATTTACTTCGAATACTAAAATTCCAATCTATAGTCCTTGGGATATGTTTATGGGTATGGGTGTTATAGGTGGAATGATGATTAGTGGGGAAGAACAAGGTAGTTCTGCTGCACGAATTGCATTACGAATTTTAAAGGGAGAAACTATTGATAATATCCCTTTTAATAGAAAAAGTCCTAATCGATATATATTTGATTATAATCAACTTATTAAATTTAATATTAATGAATCAATTCTTCCTATAGGCTCAATAATTATTAATAAAAATTCCTTATTACAAGAATTTTATAAACAATATAAAACATTAATTTGGATAATTATATTTTTTATTATTGTCTTAATTATAATATTGATTGTGCTAGTAATTAATATTTTTAAACGTATTCAAGCTGAGAAGGAACGGCAAAAAACTTATGAAAAATTAGCCGAAACAAACAAAGCTTACTCACGTTTTGTACCACATAATTTTTTAGAATTTTTAGGCCGTGATAGTATTACAGATGTAAAACTTGGAGATCAAACTCAAGCAGAACTAACAATTTTATTTTCCGATATCCGTTCGTTTACCACCCTTTCTGAAAGTATGACATTGATAGAAACTTTTTGTTTTATTAATGATTATTTGAAAAAATTAGGGCCTATTATTCGTGAATGTAATGGTTTTGTCGATAAGTATATTGGAGATGCGATTATGGCTCTATTTGCTAACTCTCCAGCCGATGCTATACGAGCTAGTATTTTAATGCAAAAATCTATATTAGAATTTAATGCAATCCGAGCTAAAAAAGCTAAAAAATTTCGTGATACATCAGAGAATATTGTTACTGGAATTGGCATTCATACTGGTAGTTTGATGCTTGGTATGATAGGAGAAACCGAACGAATGGAAGGCACGGTAATTTCTGATGCAGTAAATTTAGCTTCTCGATTAGAAGGTTTGACTAAAGTTTTTGGAGCTGGAATAGCAATAAGTTGCGCTGCTTTAAGGACTTCACTAAAAGTTATACCAGAGAATGAAATTCACTATCGTTTTTTAGGCTCTATCATTGTAAAAGGAAAAACTACAAAAATTAGTGTATTTGAGATTTTTGATGGAGATAAAAAAGAAATATTTAATTTAAAACAACAAACTATAGAATATTATAATCAAGGTTTAGATTATTATTTTGCTAAAGATTTTGCCAATGCAATTCGATGTTTTTCTATTGTATTAGAATATAATCCAGATGATAAAGCTGCTTGTTTTTATCAGAAAAGGTGCATAGAATTAATAGATAATGTTGATCCTGATTGGGATGGAGTTATTATATTTGATATTAAGTAGTTTCTTTATGCAGAATAAACTACTGAAAGTTAGAGATTTATAACTCTGTAACCCATGCTCCCTTCCTAATTTTTTAGGAAGAGATGGGGAAAGTAAAAGCTTCAAATATTAAATTCTAATCTAAAGTTCTTACAAATAATGTAGATTCACAATTGGGACAAGCTGAAATATAATTAGGTTTTTTGAAATGCATTGCTTTATTACAATTAGCACAGTATAACGTTCCTAAACCAGTTATTTCTCCAGTATGCCATTCCATTGCTTGATGAGCTCGTTCTGCCAGATTATCTAACTCTAATCGAGACTGATCCACCATTAAACTGAACATATTAAATAAACGTTCTTCAACAAGTTCTATATCAAAACTTATCCAATCCACTAAAGCTTGTTCAGTAGAAACAATAAATTCAGCCGCATCTTGTAAGTCTCGCAATAAATAATCACCAATATTTTTTGCTTCATCAGGATTAAGTTCTTTAAGATTTACAGCTGTTTCAATAGCAATATCAATACGTTGACTTAAAGTGTTATTTTTGGCAGCTTCAGCCCGAGACAACATTTTTTGATATGCTGGAACTAAATTATTTTGGTCTTCTTTCATGTGAATTTCATCCGGTTTAAAACGGTATTTTTACACTTAATTCAAAATGTACGCCATCATCTTGTAGGTCTTTATCATCTGGTTCTTGTATATCACGTAATGCATGCCCCCAATAAACTTGGGCATTGATAGCACGACTAGGACTCCAACGTAAACCTAGTCCAATACTGGAAATACTCTTTGGATCTGGGGTATCAATATCAGTATTCCAAGATTTACCATAATCAATAAATGGAGCTATTTGTATTTCACCATCTTCTGGAGTTTTACTAATATATTTAACTGGTAATTTAGTAACAGGAATTCGCCATTCCAATGAACTAATCATACCATTATCCCGAGTAAGAAAGTTTTCTCGATAACCACGTACAGTAGTAGAACCACCAATAGATAATTTTTCTAATGGCAGTAAATCTTCTTTAGCCCATTGGAAGTCAGTCCGAAATATGACTTGACTTTTCTTTAATATATCAAATTTTAAAGCATCAAAATTGAGCCGTCTAACATATTGAAATTGTCCCAACCAAGTAAAAAACTTACTATCTGGTAAATTTTCATTAATAGTAGAATCGAATGCATCTATTCCAAAATTAAAGCTAGAACGAGCTGCAAATACATCATTAGAACTACGTTTAATCCAATCTTGTGAGAAACGTATCACTGATAACTTACTTTTACCATCTTCTCCAACTCCAGGAGAAAAAGAGAATGGCATAGGTATTTCAGGCCCTAGAAAAGTTTGACTAGTACGTTTTTCTAATCGTAAGGATAAATCTAAGGATTGTTCTGGTTTTTTAAACATTGCTAAAGAATGGCGTAAGGTCATTGCAAATGTTTTAGCTTCACTTTCAATATTCAACATACTAAAAGGATATTCAACCACTTCAGCGTCACTACGATCTGCATTTACAGATAACCAAGTATTATGAGCTAGCGGAAATTCATAACGTACAGAGTAATCATCTAAACCTTTAGTAAAGCCATAACGAAAATAAAATGAATCACCAAATCCTTCTCCAAATAATCCAGTTACATTGCGGTGATTAAATTCAACTTGGCCTCTATAAGCACCTACACTTGGGGAACGATGATTATTAAAAGTAAAAATAGCATCATAAAAAGTAGCTTCTTTTACATTTAATTTTAAAATACCTTCTCCTAATTTAATCCCTGGACCTAATTCTGCGTTAATTTGGCTTAATCGCTGATCTTGTTGTAAAATTTGTAAGCGTTCTTGTAATTTATCAATATCAAGAATCATTCCTTCATCATCTTGCAATCTAGTTGTGATATAAGATTTTCGTAAATTTTTATTACCGGAAACTTCTATTTTAGATAATTTACCTTCAATAATTTTAATCGTTATAATACCTTCTGATACTTGTTGATCTGGAATAATTGCCCCGGAATTTATATAACCGTTTTTGACATAATAAGTGGTAATTTCATTTTTAAATCTTTGTAATTGTTCAGCAGTAATTCTTTTATTCTGATAATTTTGAGCCATTTTAGTGAGTTCAGCATCAGAAATTTTACTATTACCTTCAAATACAAATTGCTTAACTTCGATATAAGCCATAGAAGAAAGCTGGTTGTTATCTTGACTAATAGGTGGCAATTCGGGTAATGATGGTAAATCTAAAACGGGTTCTGATTCCGGCAACATTTTTGCTTCAGGCCGGTTTAAAGGCTGTTCTAATCTTTCACCGGTACTTATTGCTAATACATATTGGCTTAGGGGTAATAATATTAAGCCCAAAATGAGCATAGATTTTTTATATCGCAAAATAATTTACCTCTGTTATTAAATAATTTAACTAATGATAATAAAACAAATACTCGGTATCTGTCAATTATCTATTTTCTAATAAAATTCAGTTTTTCAAACTATTCAAAACTATTTTTTATCAAGAGCTTCAATTCCTTCCCAATTTTCAGGAATTCCTTCCTCAAAATAATGTTGACAACGTTCCAAGTAAAAAGTAGCAGCTTTGTCTTGTGGCAATTCTAATAAAATATCTTGAAAATATATAAGTGCTTGCCTAAACTGTTTAGAATAATATGCCTCAATTGCTTGTTCAAATAATGAGCCAAGTGCAATTTTTTTATTTCTGACTTCCTCAGATTCTGAATCAATAATTTCAAATACTTTGACTGCAGATTGTTTACCTTTTACTCTAACTTTACCAAGAAAACGGTAATTATATTGGTTTGGATTTGATATTTTGTCTAATACATCACCACTTATAAGAGTTAATGCTCCATATAATTTAGTTAATCCTTCTAAACGTGACGCTAAATTTACAGCATCGGAAATAACAGTGCCTTCCATTCGTTTCTTTTCACCTATAGTACCTAACATTAAACTACCAATATGTAATCCGATACCAATTTTAACTTCTTGTTTAGACTGTTGTTTTCTTTCTTTATTAAATAGAATTAATTGCTTATGAATTTCTATCGAAGCTTGTACAGCATCATCAACTTTTTCTGGAAATAAAGCCATAATAGCATCCCCAATATATTTATCAATAAATCCATTATATTTACGAATAATAGGACTAACACGACCTAAATAATCATTAATAAAATCAAAGTTTTCTTTGGGAGACATACTCTCTGATAAAGTAGTGAATGACCGAATATCGGCAAATAATACTGTCATTTCTTTTTGTACATGATCTCCAAGCCGAACATCAACAATGCTATCTTTTTCCAATAGTTTTAAAAATTCTAATGGTACAAAATTACTATACGCAATATTTACCAATGATAATTGCACATGGGTTCTAATTCTAGTAATCAATTCTCCTTTAGAAAATGGTTTAGTGAGATAATCATTAGCTCCAGATCGCATACCTTCAACTAAATCTGAAACTTGATTATTAGCAGTTAACATTATGATAGGTAATAGATTTGGTGGATGAGTTTTTCGAATAATTCGGCACACTTCAAATCCTGACATTTTAGGCATCATAATGTCTAATAAAATTATCGCAAATGACGTGCCGCTATTAACAGCATCTATTGCTTCTTGGCCATTATTAGCCCGAGTAATTTCATAATTTTCTATACGCAACTGATTTTCTAATACTTGTAAATTAATTGGATCATCATCTACAATTAAAACATGTAATGATTCATAGCCGGATATTATCTGAGAATTTCTAATAGCATTATTTTCTTCTTCATTTTCTTCTTCCATGTCAATAATTTGATTTTCTTGATGAACAGATTTCAATATGCTATTTATATCATTGCTGTCAACCTGTTTTGAATCAGACAATGGTAAAGTAAAACTGACAGTAGTACCAACATCAATTGTTGATTCAATATTTATTTCACCACCATGTAGCTCAATTAATTGTTTAGTAATAGACAAACCTAACCCAGTACCTCCAAACTCTCTAGCAATTGAACCATCAGCTTGTTCAAATGGATTAAATACGTTTTTTAATTTATTAGCTTGAATACCTACTCCACTATCATTAACAATTATTTGTATATTTTTACCTATTACTGTGGAAAAAATTTCTACTTTGCCGGATTCAGTAAATTTTATTGCATTACCTACTAAATTGTGTAAAATTTGTTGGACTCTATTTTCATCTGCATCTATTGGACTAGTATCTGTAATTTTATTAGTCAAAGTGATATTCTTCTTTCCAATTAAAGGCTGACTTAAAAAAACCACTACATCAGTAACAATTTTAATGTCTATTGGTTTTATTTGTAAAATAATATTTTGATGTTTAAGCTTAGAAAAATCTAAAATATCATTTACTAAATTTGCTAAACGTCTACCACTAAAAGTAATCATAGATAGATTTCTAATAGCTTTATTTGGTAAAGTTCCAGTTGCACCTTCAATCATAGAATCAGCAATTCCAATAATTCCATTTATAGGAGTGCGTAATTCATGGGAAGTATTGGATAGAAAATCGTCTTTTAGCTTATCCAACCTAGCTAATTTAGTATTCTGTTGTTCAATTTCATTGGCATACACTAATATACTATTAACCATTTTAGTTATGCTTTGTTTTAATAGTTTTAATTCATTATTAGTTTGAGCTTCAATTTTATGTTCTAGTTGGCCTTCTGCAATAATATCAACGCTTTTAACGATGCTTTGAATTGGTTTAGTAATCCGAGCCGAAATAATAAATGTAAACAAAATACTGAGTATAATAGCAATTGCACTCATCAAAAAATGAAATGAAGAAGTTCTTTCTAAAGATTCATCCATTAATCTAGTATTATAAGTCAATTCAACTACTTTACTTTGATCAGAAACAACATTTATTCCTCTTTCATCTTTTAGATTTACAAATAAATAACGGATATATTGTTTTTTATTGTCATTTTGAAAATGTTCAGTTTTTTTAGTATCATAAACCGTTTCAATGATCTTTAAATTATCTGTTGGTGGTTTATAATCAGGTTCTCCTAATGAATTACCATTACGTCCAAAAATTCTAACTTGATTTAAAAATGGATTGAGTTTTTTTAGTCTAGAATTAATTTTTACTAAATCTAAATCACCCATTAAATCAGCAAAATCATTAGAAATAAGTCCAAATTCTAATAAATATTTACGATCTGGAGTTGGCATATAGGCGTATTTTCTAATAATTCCAGTTCGTGCTTCTGAAGTTAGTCCTCCACTAGCAAATGTACCTTCTTTTCTAACTTCAGTCATAAATGCGAAAGTTTCTGGATATTTTTTAAAATCTAATCCAAAATCTTTAGTATAAGTTGTATATTCTACGATGCCATCTGCATTTATTATGTACAAGTCCATTTTATCATTTAGCTGTCCTTTAATATCTTCAAGGTCTATTTTTTCTGGATTACGTCCAGCTAATTGATAAGCATCAATAAAAGTAGTAAATCCATTTTGCATTTCCTTATCTAAAAAGCTTTCTAATACTCTGTATCCAGCATTAACCAATTTAATTGCATTAATAACATTATTTTCTGTTTGTTGTTGTAATATCTCATAAGCATCCCCTAAATCATGTTTAGCAATCAAATAGTTGGATACTGACATAGCAATTAAAATTGGGATAATTAATAGCAAAAATGATCCCATTAGGGTATATTTAAGCGGCATATAAGGTTGAGCATCATCAGATGATCCTTGCTTGGTCAAATTCATAAAAATGCAGCAAAAAATCCTATTAGGGAAAAATTGCTGCCTCCTTAAACTAATTTATAGATATAACCATCGGTATTAAAATATTAGCCAATTACAAATACTCTAATGCCGTCCTGTTTTTTTATTTGGAATACTATAATTTAAATATTAAATTGCTTAAAATTATTAGTATATTATGTAATTAAAATATTCTGTTATGTATAATACTTTCGCCAATTAGATAGTTGTTTCGGGAATGGAGCGAAGCGTATTTCCCGAAACTCTTACGTTAATTGGGTTTCAGAAAATCGTACTTCATTCCCGAAACATTCTGGCATTGGCGAGGGTATTGGTATAATAATTATTTAAGTTATAGCCATAAAATCTTCAATTTCTGCACTTGCTTTTGGCAAATCTACCGTTAATACTTCATGTCCAGTAGAGGTTATTAATATATTATCTTTTATACAGATACCAATATTCCACCATTCTTTAGCTATATCTTCAGCTTCGGGTATATAAATTCCTGATTCTACAGTCATTGCCATATTTGGTTGTAAATCTCGCCATATCTCATTCATTTTATAATTAGCAGTTTCATTAATATCCATCCCTAACCAATGACAGGTTTGATAAGGATAAAAACGTTTATAGGCTTCTTCCTCAATCAAAGTATTAAATTTCCCCACCAATAAATCTAAGTGAATTAGTCCTTTAGTTATAACTTCCGTTGCCGCTTTATGTGGTTCAATCCAATTATTACCTGGATATATTTTATATATAGCAGCTTGTTGAGCTTTTAATACTAGTTCATATATTAGTTTTTGTAATTTAGTAAAAGAACGATTAACTGGAAAAGTACGAGCTATAGTAGAAGCATAATGATTTGACCTAGTTCCAACATTAACCATTACCAAATCATCATCATTAAGAATTTCTTTATTATCACTATAATCACGTTTAATAATATTTTTACCACCAGCGACAGTTGTTGGATATAATGGATTAGAACCATTGGATATTAATTTGTGGACTAGTTCTGCTTCTAATTCACGTTCAATTAGACCAGGTAGACAAAATTGCATAACATGTTTGTAAGCTTGGACTAAAATTTGCGATGTTGCACGCATAGCTTCAGCTTCTGCCTCAGTTTTATACAAACGCATTTCATGTAAAATATTATCCAAAGCTAATATTTCGGTTGGAGCATTAGAATATATTTGATTTCTTAATTTATTTATCCAACTGATAACTTTATTGTCAAAATTTGAATCATAACCGATTGGATAGTATAAACGTTGACAAGTTTCTAATAAACCGAGAATAATATTATCAATTTCAGTGATAGAAAAAATATCATCAACTCCATAATTTTGCGATTCATCTTGACAAAATAAAATATACTGACCTTGTTCACGCTGTGGTATGATTATGGCTACAGCATTAGGTTGTAAAAAACCGGTTAAATAATAGAAATTTTGACACAAAGTAGCGGGTAAAATGGCTATTCCACCAATACCTATTATATCGATCAACTGTTGCCGTCGATATTTAAATTCACTGATTTTCATTATGTGAAAATTCTTCGTACATAGTTATTATCCCAACTTTAATATATTCAACTAATTGGGCATAATTATTTTCATTATTATCATTATCTTCATCAATAGGAGCAATATGTGAGATGGAAATTAGATCATTAATAAATTCTTTAATATCATCTGACAATTGGTTTGTGTTAATATCAGCTAGTCCTAGCCCAAATAAAAAACCTTCACACCAACCACCTAAAGTTTGAATTCGTTCTGATATAGGAATATCATCACTTGGTAATAAAGGGGTAAATTCACAGTTAAATGTTAAACTAAGCCAGTAAAGTCTCCAATCCAGACTCGTCTTCAAAACGGTACGTGAGACTTTCACCTCATACCGCTCCTCTCTATATAGAGTTGTTTTACCAACTTTTGCGACACTTCTAATCCAGGTTTCAGGCCTTGCG
>DAOUSL010000211.1 GCA_030627235.1 Thioploca sp. | reverse complement strand
TTGATGCAATTCACTTCGTTCATTGCATCCTACATTTATCCTTATTTAGGAATGATGTCTACTAATGATTTTGACTTTCATTAACAATTATTAATTCACAGTTAACCATTCACAATTAATTAGTTTTATAGATGTTTAAGCTGAAGATAAATCTGGAAGGGCGGCATCTCTTCTCAGTGAATTCCAGCACCTTAGAACCAATTGGTTCAGGTGGGAACCTCGGAGAAATATCTTAGGCTTCCTACTGACTAGTAAACTAGGCAGGCTTGCACATGACATTCCTACAACTCAGTTCCAATATGTATAGATTAGGTTCAAAAGTTTTTGATTCACCAAAAAAAGATACCATAAAGAAGTGTATCATTCTACTCTGAAAGCTTAGATAAAGCAAGAGTTAATTTACCTTCTAATCGCATTATTTCATCGTCAAACTGATGTTGATTATCTTGGTTCATATATTCATGAA
This sequence comes from Thioploca sp., assembly GCA_030627235.1. GTDB lineage: Bacteria > Pseudomonadota > Gammaproteobacteria > Beggiatoales > Beggiatoaceae > DRQV01. Next base: position 5,539 of record DAOUSL010000211.1, on the reverse strand, counting down.
TAATGTTTAATGCACTAATTGCTATTATGCGTTCATTAGTTCCAACTTTACCACTTTCACGTACTTGTTGAGCCTTATCTTTAAGAATTTTCGCTGAAGCTAATAAAGTATCTCGTTTTTCTTCTGGACAAGCTATCACATAATCTTTGGATAAAATATGAAAGTTAACCGGGATTGATCTACTCATAGATTAATTTCCATAGCTTTCAACCTAGTAATCATATCTTCAATCCGTGAACATGCCAAAGCATTCTTTTCTAATAAAGTAGAACGTTCAGATATTAACTCAGCCTCATTTTGGCGTAATTTATTATTTTCATTAGCCAATTTTTCACTTACTTTAATGAGATCATCGATTTTTGTTTCTAGCGGCTGTAAATTCATTATTTTAAATACAGGACAAATTGTTAGGATTATATGTTGTAAATAACATACAATTATCTATAAAATCTTATAGAAAGAGTATAGCATATAGCAATTCTTAATTCTATAATACTTAATTCTTTAGGACTTACGCATTGATAAATTGATAAAAATATTATTTATAATAAATTAAATTAAAGTAAATTGCAGAGGTATCTCCTTGTTAGTTTGAGAATCAAGATGACTTATGCTAGACATAAAATTCTGAATAAAGCTAAAGATAATTTCGTTAAATAAATTTCTCTGTAAACTATAATAATTATCAATCAAATAAATAACATGCAAATATTGTAAACGTACTTAGCTACAAATGGAAGCAAAGATATGATTAGATTGTAAAACTATACTCCGAGCAGGAGATTTAGCTAATACCACATTAGATTTAAGCAATTTATAAAAGACGTTTCCACCGTTTCTGATAGATTGTCGTAATTTCGTTCCACTTAGAATACAGTTTACTACAGGCTAGATATAGGATGCCGTTACTTCCATCTTGTAAAGACTTGGGAGACGAACTGGAAAGTTCATTCCTTTGAGCCAACCTGTTATGACCTTCTGACAATTGGAGTTGGTCTATACGAGTGAAACTTCCTTCTAATTTATTTTTCTGTTTTTTTTAAATTATTTAGCTTGACAACAGAGTATCTACTCAATTTTAAATTAACTTTCTAAATATCCTTCAATCAAATTAGAAATTCGTTCTTCATCAAAGTCTTTTGCAAGATTTCTGAGCTTATTGGCAAAAACAGATATTTTACTATCTTGTTGTTCAAATTCATCTAACTTTTTAACAATGCCGCCTAAATCTCCCATCATAGCCAAATCATATAAAATATCGGTTTGCTCTTTAGATGGCCCTATCAATTCTTCATTTGAGATAGTTTCTTCTTTCTGATTAGAAGATTCTGCATTACCATAAATCCATTGTATTTCTAAATATTGCTGTAATTTTTCTAGTAAATCTCCAGCAACTACAGGTTTTGGAAGGAAGTCAGTACAACCAACTTTTACACTTAATTGTTGATGTTCTTCAAATACACTTGCAGAAACCATAATAATAGCAATATTTTTTATCTCTGGAATCTGTCTAATTTGTTTACAAGCTTCAATTCCATCTACAATAGGCATAATTAAATCGGTTAAAATTAAATCTGGCTTATGTTCTAAAGTTTTAGTTACACATTCTTGGCCATCAACAGCTTCAATAATCTCAAATCCTAATGGTGTTAATAAATTAATCAATACCAAACGATTAACTTCTTTATCATCCGCAATTAAAATTGTCTGTTTATCACCTTTAAAACCAGTAATATCAGGTTCTTTAACTTTACCAAGACCTATAAAATTAGTTGCTACTGGTAAATCTAATTCCGTCCAGAAAACACTACCTTTGCCAATAGTGCTTTCAACATGTAATTTTCCACCCATTATTTCTACTAACTTCTTGGTAATAGAAAGACCCAAACCAGTTCCTTCTGCTTGTATTTTTTTATCACCAACTTGTTGAAATGGATTAAAAATTTGTTTTATTTCTTCCTGTTCAATCCCAATTCCAGTGTCTTCTATTTGAAACCTAATTTTATTATCATGATAACCAACTGTGAGGCCAAAACTACCTTCTTTAGTAAATTTAATCGCATTGCCCAATAAATTAATAAGAATTTGGCGTAATCTTTTTTCATCACCACAAACTCCTTCTGGCAAATTGGATGCTTTTTTATAAACAAATGATATGCCTTTCTGTTTAGCTCGCATTTCAAATATTTCAGTAATACTTTGGAGGAAATTTGTAAAATTAAAATCGGTTGGATATAATTCAATTCTATCTGCTTCAATCTTAGATAGGTCTAAAATATCGTTAATTAAAGTTAGTAAATATTCGCCACTACGTTGAATAATGTCAACCCCAGCTTCATATTTTTCTGGTAAATTTTTATCTCGTCCCATTATTTGGGTATAGCCTAAAATTCCATTGAGTGGAGTACGCAATTCATGGCTCATATTAGCTAAAAATGTACTTTTGGCTTTGTTGGCAGAAAGTGCTTCATCTCTGGCTTTAGCTAAATCAACAGTACGAATCTTTACTTTATTTTCTAAATCATTTTTATACTCTCGTAATTTATCATTACGCAATTCAATGTTTTCTAACATCTCATTAAAACCATCAACTAAATCACCAAGTTCATCATTCGCTGTTTTGTCAGCTCGTTTAGCGTAGTCTTTATCATTTGAAATTAAACGCATAACATCAAGTAATTTATCTATCGGCACTGTAACCACTTTTTGAAATCTGGAAGCTAAGAAAAATGCTAATAATAAAGACAATGATAATACGGTAATAACGATAAATGTTTCCCACATTAATCTTTCATAAAAACCTATTAAATCAGATCGGATAAATACTGTGCCTAAAAATTTATCTTCAAAAAAAATGGGTTTAAATACATCTACATGAGAACTTTTAAAGAAAAAAGATTGTTGATTGACATTATGTTTAGTATTTTTACCACGTTTAGCATAATATTTGCTTAATTTATTAAATTCCGGCTGTTTTTCTACATTATATTTAAAATAATTAGCAAATAAATTCCCATCTTTAGTAAAAATATGGGCTAGAATAATATGTTTATTGGCTTTTAAAGCTGCAATATTATCTTCAGTTGCATAACTATCATCAAATAAAATTCCAGCCGCACTACTGATGCCTACTAAATCTGCTAAAATAAATAAATCATGTACCATTTTCTGCCGATAACTCAACAAGTCAGAAGTTGTAAATGCAATAGTTGAGAGTAACAATACACTAGCACTAGTTAATAAAATAACCACTTGAAGTTTATTTTTTATGGAAGCATTTTTAAACAAATTTCTCATTTTTTTTCAATTGATATTATTTTTTAGTATAATTTATATTATACATCCTATACGATTTATACAAAATATGTTTAGAATACTATTAATTATAACCCTAGTAAGTTGGTGGAGTTTAAGTAATGCTGATTTATCAATTGCCAAAGAGTACCAAATAAAATCAGTATTTTTATATAATTTTGCTAGTTTTATTAAATGGCCTAATAGTGCTTTTGTCAATAATAATAATTTTTATATTTGCATCTTAGGAGAAGATCCATTTAAACAAGTAATTGATATTACAGTGGAGAATGAAAATATATCAGGTCATCCAATTATGATTAAACGGCTTGCTAAATTAAAAAAAGAAGATATATGTCAAATATTGTTTGTTAGTAAAACAGAAAATACGCCAAATATTTTACCTATTGTTACAAATTTTCCAATTTTGACTATTAGTGATACAGATTCATTTGTTGAACAGGGGGGCATGATTCAGTTTTTTAATCGGGGTAAAAAAATACGTTTTTTGATTAACCCAGAAAAAGTAAAAGAAACTGGATTGTATGTCAGTGGAAATCTATTAAAGATTGCTAAAATCTATCGGTCTAATTAAATTTTATATGAAATATTTGCAGCTCTTTATTATTATTTTTAGCATTACTACATCAGTTAATGCGAGTTACGACCAATCGGAACGTGATCTAATTAAGCAATTAAAAAATTTGGCTTTAGAAGATTTAATAGAAGTAGAAATGTTTAATCCAAAAGCTGGGTTAGCTGCTCGTAAAATTCAAAGTTTAACTGATACTGCAGCAGCTTTATTTGTTATTACTGAAGAAGATATTCGGCGAGCCGGAATTACTAATTTAGCCGAAGCATTACGCATGGTTCCAGGAATGCAGGTAGCACGAATTTATCCACATACATGGGCAATTAGCAGTAGGGGATTAAATAAAGAATATGCGAGTAAGCTATTAGTAATGATTGATGGTCGCACGGTTTATACCCCATTGCGTTCTAGTGTAAATTGGGATTCACAAGATGTATTGATGGAAGATGTGGAACGGATTGAGGTTATTCGAGGGCCTGGAGCTTCATTATGGGGTGCAAATGCGGTTAATGGTGTTATCAATATAATAACTAAATCCACTCAAACTACTCGTGGCAACTTAATTACTACTCATATTGGGACTGGTGAAGAACAATCTAGCATTGGTGTACGTCATGGTGGACAAATTAGTAATGACGCATATTACCGAGTGTATGGTAAATTTTATGATCATGAATCTTTTCCTGATGCCAATGGTGATAGTCAAAATAATGATTGGCAGATGAAACGTACTGGATTACATGTAGATTGGGAAGCTTCTAAACGTGACAGTGTAAATTTTCAAGTAAGTGCCTACGATGGTACTATCAATAGGCAAAGTGTTAATAGCAGTAAAAAATCACCAGTAATTTCATATAGTCAATACGATATAAAAGGTTTAAATTTACTGGCTAATTGGCAACATAATTTAAATAATGGTGATATTGCCCTAAAAACTTATATGACTTTTACCGATCGGCAAGAAATAAATATTAATGAAAAACGGGATATTTATGATATTGATTTCCAGCATCGTTGGCAGATTAATGATAAGCATGAATTTATCTGGGGATTAGGGTTTCGTTATACTTCTGATGATATTGAAAATGTGTCTCCTTCCGTAACTTATAATCCTACTCAACGTGAAGATAATCTATTTAGTGGTTTTGCTCAAAGTGAATTTAAGTTATTAGAAAATGTGCAATTTACGGTAGGAACTAAAATTGAACATAATGATTACACTGGTTTTGAAATCCAACCTACTGCTCGCATATTATGGAATAAGGATGAGCAAAATATTTTTTGGGCTGCCGTATCAAGAGCAGTACGCACTCCATCACGGGCTAATGATGATATTAGTATAGAAGTGTATACACCTACAGTAGTAATAATTGGCTCTGGTAATACAGACATACCATCAGAAGTTGTGATAGCTTATGAGCTAGGTTATCGTTTTAAACCAACTACCAAATTTTTATTAGACGCAAGTATTTTTTATAATGATTATGATCAATTAGGCACAAATGAAGTAATTAGTTTTAAACCTTTTCCACCACCAGTAACGACTATTACTAACTGAAGTTACGCAAAGTAAAATAAATACTAGAATAAGAATAACTAACAAAAATAATGTTAGATAGCCTTCAAAACTTGTAGTTCGTGAAAAGCAGTTTT
>DAOUSL010000289.1 GCA_030627235.1 Thioploca sp. | reverse complement strand
GGTATCGTTGTGGGTTTTAAGGAAGTAATTTATGGTGCTAATTGGTAGGTTGGTAAATTGGGCAATATCTTTTTTGGTTGCGATGTCACCTTGAATTGAGCAAGAAAAGTTAAAATCTTTCAGCAGTTTGATAACATTGGTGTAATTTTGCTGGGCAATTTTTTGGATGTTTGAATGTAGGCCACAGGCTTGTTTTATGGCGGATTCTAGGGCGGTTATAATTAAACTAATAGATAAAATTACACACCTGTCTCCGATGTGCATTTGATTTGGTTTTAATTTATGATTTGCCAATGCTAAAGCATATCCACGAATAAAAGATTCAATAAAATTGCTATCATAAACAACTATATTTCGTCCTTGATAAGGACTATTGTTGGCTACTACTTCAACCAAGTTTGACTTCACGCTCTGAACCTCACCAATAAACGGTTTAAGCACTTTTGGAGGCCATTTAGGTGTCATGCGTTGAAATGGAGCTTGTTTCATTCCTAAAAGTTTGGCAGTTCCACGTTCACTCATAACTGGAGTACCATCACTTAAAATATAACCATCACAAATAATTCCGGGGGATTAATTCGTTAAACTAAGCCCACATAGTCGCCCATATGGACTCGTCTTCAAAACCGGACGTGAAAAGTTTCCCTTCATACGGCTCCTCTATAATCATACTTTTAAACATCTTTACGATGTCTTCTTAATGAACCGTCCATTGCTGTTTTGGTATCATGACAATAATTATGTAACAACTGATAATTGCTTAATTTCTTTTCACCATTAAGATTTTTTGGTATGATATGGTCAAATTCAATATTGTCATCATGACCAAACTGAGCTTTACATATCTTACAACATTTGTTTCACATATAACTTACTAAAAATACTTGACTTATCTCTAATATGGGTTTTCTTATTTCTAAATTTCCAATAATTAATATCACCATCGTAAACATGATGATTGCCCTTAATCTTGACATGTCTTTGTATCTTTATTTCTTTCAATGAAACTAATCGCTGTTTACCACTTCTAAACACCCAATTCCATGAACCATCTGAATGGAAGTATTTTTTCTTTATCCATGTTTTTCCTTTGTTCACATGTTTCTTATACGCCCAATTTGCTAGACGTTCATAAACATAGTTATCGATAGAGCCAAAGATTTCTTTGGAGACTACATGCTTAAAATAATTGCTCCATCCTCTTAATACAGGATTCAGCTTTTTAATCAATGTTTTTTGGCTTACACCTTTATGGGTTTTAATTAGTACCCTTATCTTTTCTTTCACGTTTTTGATACTACTGGGTTTTATAATAGTTTTTAATTTACTACCAACCTGATAATGCCTACAATTGAAGCCTAGAAAGTCAAACCCGTCCAATGAACTGGTGATGTGAGTTTTATTTAGATTCAATTCAACTCCCATTTTTTCCTTACACCATTTCATTTGGTAATAATAATTCAGCTATCCATTTTTCTCTAGTTAATATGACAAAATCATCTGCATAATGTTTGAATTTTTAAATTATCTTTACGTTTTATTCCTAGTAGTTTCTATCCCATACTCATTTATGAATGATTCAATACCAGTGAATGCTATATTAGCTAATAATGGACTTATTACTCCACCCTGGTTCCTTTATCTGTTTCTATAACCATGCCTTTAGGACTTATTCCACCTGATTAGGTTCTTGAGACTTTTCTTTAACTCAATATCATGTTTTACCAGAGTATTATCTATAATAGCTTCAGGTTTGATATTATCAAATTACCATAAACGTTAATTTCAGATACTAATTCTATTCTTTCTTTAGGCGATAAATTTGCTTTACCATCGACACCAGCTGTTTTACGACCTTGATTATCTTGCGTTACTTTTCTGATACCTAACAACTTTGCACTTCTGGAGTTCCATAATATGATTTGAAAATCCTTAACTCTATCATGGTCTCCATATTCACTAGCCTTAGCAATACTATTTTGGAGTCGTCTAACATGACGGTTCACGTCTTTCCAATTAATATTTTTCCAGTCGATTCCCCCCATATCTCTTTTCAGTTCTAAAATAGGAAAGGCATCTGTTCATAACCTTCATAATAGCTATACCTGTTCTATTAATAGGAATTATCCCTAGATAAAGTATTGTTAATATAGTAAATTATAGTGTGTACGTCTGCATATACGACCCATTACAGGCCGCCATTAGCTTCTTACACAATCCTTTTCATCATTGACACAGGTGTTGACCCCGTTTGTATCTAAATCCTTTTCAAGATTTTAGTCCTTATGATGAATTACTTCGTTCCAAATAAGTGGCTTTGATGTAATATTAGGTTCTGACTGTATCCCAGTTGATATTATCAATGGCGAGGTTTTTAAATTAAATCCCCTTCCTTATCAGCATACAGGTCTAGCTATAAATTACCCTGTTCTACGGTCACGAGATTTTATTCCGTCAGTTCAGTTGTCACTTAACCAAATTATCACTTGCAAGACACGTCACACGTCATTTACTACATGTCCTAAGTGCCATTTTTCCCGCTTTACCAGTTGGTCATTAATTCCAACCAATAGGGAAAGTTCTAGTTTTGGTAGCCATATACCAGTGGAAGCCTTTCATCCACATGACTTATCTAGTTAGTTTTTATTTAAAAAAACCTCTGTATTATTAGTATCTTATGCTACATTTCTCAGAAACGAATCGCACTATTTGACCGTAATGGGTTACTCATTTTGCAATATTTTCAATCTTTAATAACATAAGTAAGATTGGTTAACGTGTTTTTATTACCGATATCAGATTATTAGCCACACAAATACTGGCTATCATTAAATCCATATCAGCAATCATATTACCATTCCGTTTTAATTTAGCCTTAACATTAGCAAATATTACTAAGTACTCTATTGTTTAAATTCATCTTTACTTCTCACTAATTTACGTAAATTCTTAAGTTTTCTTGGTGC
>DAOUSL010000035.1 GCA_030627235.1 Thioploca sp. | reverse complement strand
CGTGAACTCATTACATCCTACATAAAGTTAGTAATTAACTGTATAGCTTTGGTCAATTTCACGTCGGTAATACAATCATACTTAGCTATATTTCGTTATTTAGGAAAGATGTCTAATAGAATCTAAACATATTTACTACTGGGTTGTAGTTCTGAAATATTAAAAACATTGGTAATTTTATAAATAATAGTGATTATAATAATGCTTATGATATACTTTGAATTATTTGCTATATATTAAGGATTAAATTATGTCAAATTATTATGTATTAGCGATTGTTATAGGTTTATTAATAATTAGTATTTTATCTATACTTATAGGTCGTTATAGAACTTGTCCGTCTAATAAAATTTTGGTTAAATATGGTAAAATTGGTACTGATAAATCTGCATTGCCTATTCATGGTGGAGCAGTTTTTGTATGGCCATTTATTCAGCAATATTCCTATCTTGATTTAACTCCAATTACCACTGATGTTCCTTTAAAATCAGCTCTTTCAAAACAAAATATTCGAGTCAATGTGCCTTCTAAATTTACTTTTGGTATTGGTACTACAGAAGAACTCATGGATAATGCTTCCGTTCGTATACTTGGGCTTACTCCAGATTCTATTGAGGAGATGGCTCAGGAAATTATTTTAGGACAATTGCGAGCTACTATTGCAACGATGAATATTGAAGAAATCAATTCTGATCGTGATACTTTTAGTCAGAAAGTGATGGAGAATATTGAAAGTGAACTTAAAAAAATTGGCCTCCAACTCATAAATGTTAATATTGCTGATATTACTGATGAATCAGGATATTTAAAAGCTTTGGGAGAAAAAGCTGCTGCTGAAGCAATTAACCGAGCTAAAGTTCAAGTTGCTCAACAACAACGAGATGGTGAAACTGGTTTTGTAAATGCAAAACAAGAAGAACGGGTAAATATTGCTGATGCCAATGCTAGGGCGATTAGTGGTGAAAATAAAGCAATGGTAGTTGAGGCTGATTCTAATGCGGATCGGAGAGAAGCAGAGGCAGATGCAAAACGACGTGGTGATGCTGCTGAAGCAGTTCAAACGGCTGCTGCTCAGGAAGCAGGTTATAAAGCGGAACAACAAGCTGAAATAGCCCGTGCAGAGCGAGAACGTGCAACTCAACAAGCTGATGTTGTAGTACCAGCAGAAATAGATAAAGATAAAAAAGTTATTGATGCAGAAGCTAAAAAAACTCAGATGATACTAGATGGTCAAGGTAAAGGAGAGTCTATTAAGGCGGAATTGTCAGGACAAGCTGAAGGTATATATGAACAGATGGCTAAAAAAGCTGATGGTTTCAAAGCTATTGTGGCTGCTGCTGGCAGTGATCCTGATAAAGCTGCAATGTTAATGATTGTTGAACAGCTACCAAAAATTGTTGAAGCTCAATCTAAGGCAATCAGTAATATTAAATTTGATAAAGTTGTGGTGATGGATACAGCGGGTGGTGATTCTTCTACAACAGCTAATTGGATTTCCAATATCACTAAAATTTTGCCACCTTTACATGAATTTGCCAATATGTCTGGCGTTGAATTACCTGATGCACTTGGTAAAATCCTTAAATCTAATAATACTTCTAACACTTCTTCAAATTCATCAGAATAGGTATATATAGATTGGTTTTAGGGCAGACACATAGGTCTGCCCCTACACAATATATTTCAATATGGTTGGGAACGGGAAATTATTTAAAATCAATCTATATCAGTAATTTGTTTGGCTAATTTACTTAAGTTATCATAATCAGGATGATTTAGTTCTTTGGCTACTTCTAAGACATTATCCAAATACCAGCCTACTAATTTAATACCTTTGGCTAATAAATCTTCTATATGTGTTTGTGCTTCTTGGTATTCAGCAAAAAATACTGCATAACGGTAAAACCATAATCTTAACTCTACTTTTTCACCAAAATTATGATCTATTTGTAATGCCTTTTTAATTAAATCTTTAGCACTTGTTAATTCTCTTTTTATAATCAGAAGTTTAGCATGATTACCAATAATAGTAATATTATTAGGATTTAACTCAATAGCCTTTTTATAGAATTCTTCTGCTTGGTCATAATTATTACGAATATCATCTAAAAATAAAGCATAATTACCATGTAATTCAGCACTTTTAGGAAGATTCTCAATTCCTTCTTTATATATATTATTTCGTTTTTCTATATCTATCTCTTTTGATGCTTCAATCTCATAATACAACCAATTTTTTTCTCCTCCTGTAATCATATCCTCAACAACATCTTTTGTTTTTGCAGATGTTGTATCTTTCTTAAAAATTTCATGAATTTGTTCTTGATAATTCTTAGTTCTTTGGTTTGCAATCTCAACAATCTTTTCACCTAACAGTTCTAACCCAAGTTTATCACCAAGCTGCATAAACAGCTCATAAAAACCAGGAATTGCAACAGCATAACCGTTAAATTTCTCAATTAATTCCTTAGTTTTATCATTTAATCCAGCCTCCTTTTCCCAATAAAACCAAAAAATACCTTCCTTTATATCGTTTGAATTTTTTATAAATTCCATCAAACTACCATCATTTCCTCCATAACCAATTACTAGTGGAGTATAATGTTTAAATATTTCAGTCAAATTTTCCTTAAACTTTTTAGCTAGATCAGAAATTTCTTCAGAATTATTTTTAGGCTCTAAATATAAATCTCGATGAATTTTTATAATAATCGGACGTGAACTAGAAACAGTTATAGCAATTCCAGAATAATTAAAACACGGAAATGGTCCAAAGCTAAATCTTATCTTAAAAAAAATTACTATTTTTGATACTGAACATTTATATCGTATTATTGATGATGCTTTGAATACTATTATTTCTTCTGATGCTTGTAATTCATTTATACATTGCCTTTAATTTTTCTAAAATACATTTAAAACACTACCCACATCATGTATAATATCCCAAATTAATATAAGATTACAGACCTAAATATGTCGAATGTAACCACTTTTGGGGGTATTTAATGAAGATTAACGATAAACTTAAAATTATGCGGCAATGCAAAGGATGGACACAGGAAGAGATTGCTGGAAAGCTAGACTGGGCAGTAAATAGTTAAGCAAAAATTGAACGTGGAAAAACAGATATTAAATTAGAAAAGTTAAAAAAAGTTGCAGAAATAATGGAAGTAGATGTACAAGAATTAATTGATTCTAATGAAAAAACTATCTTTAATTTTGCTGAAAATTGTAATTCGTCTCAAGGATATATTCTTTTAACTGAATCCCAATGTGTACACGAATTAGAAAAATTTCAACTTATCATAGAACAAAAAGATAAAGAAATAGCCTATTTAAAACAACAAGATAATGATTTAAGACAGCAAATAAATGACTTACGAGAAATTAATATTTTGTTAAAAAAGAAGTAAAATTACTATTAAGACTTTTTTCATTATAAATTACAACAAGACGATAGAGATATTAAAGATTAATGCAAGATACTATTGTAGCTATAGACACTCCAATCGGACGTGGTGGAATTGGAATTATCAGAGTTTCTGGTTCTTTAGTCATCAAAATAGCTAATATCATATTGAAGCAATTACCAAAACCACGCTATGCCACCTATAGTAATTTCTGCGATAAAAATAGCAAATTAATTGACCAAAGAATAGATCTTTAATTACTGCTTTTTAATTAAGTTCTATATGTATAGTTTACAGTTTGTTCTGGCTTGAGTGAACGCTAATAACTGTTTCTAAGCCAAAGATAGATGTAAATTCGTTTAATATCAATTGGATTGATTTCATACTTTTTTTCACGATTAGAACTACTAATATACTAAAGTACAATTCACGAATGAATGCTATTTTGATGTTACGATACCTTTCTTTAAACTATTTATAGCATTTTTCAATTGGATAAACTACAGCAATATAAGTAATTTATATTTATTTTGAATTTAATTAAGAATTAAGAATTGCTATATATCAAACTAATATTTTTTAACTTTTGTCAATGCGTAAGTTCTAAGCCATATATCAATACCATTCAAGTTAATTAAATTTACCAATGTGTAAGTCATATGTTACTATTATTTAAGTTTGTTCATTACTATTTTGTTCAGAACTACCGAAATATTTTGTGGAACAATTTCTCATTAAGCTTGAAAATCCTAATTTATACAATCTCACATTTAAGGTAAAATATGAAACCACTCATCGGATGCTTACTTATCAGTGTTATATGGGGATGTAGTACCATTGACAAATCTCTACCTGATTATCGTCATGATTATAAAGAAAGTAAACCGACTCAACCATTAGAAATACCACCAAATCTGCTTGATTCAACTTTAACCGAAGATCAAATGATCTTGCCATCAGACCCAGAAGTAACTACTTTTTCTGATTATGATCAAGATGATAATGATAAAATTACTAATGATGTGATCCAAGTTAATGCCGAACCAGTTTTAGCAACTTCAAAAACAGTACAAATTAAACGGAAAGAAAATTTACGTTGGCTAGTATTTCAAGATGAACCAGCTATAGTTTGGCCTAAAGTTAAAAAATTCTGGTTAGAAAGTGGTTTTAAATTAAAGATTGATGACCCAACTATTGGCATAATGGAAACAGAATGGAAAGAAAATCGAGCTAATATTCCACAAGATACTATTCGTAAATATTTTGGGAAATTTATTGATACATTTTATTCATCTTCTACCCGAGATAAATTTAGAATTCGTTTAGAACAAGTTGCTAATACTACAGAACTTTACTTAACTCATAAAGGAGTGGAAGAAGTAGAACGTGGAGAAGTGTTAATTTGGCAAAATCGGCCGATTGATACAGAACTGGAAATTGAAATGCTAAAACGGATTTTAGTGTTTACTGGTGTTGAACCAACGAAAACTATATTGGTTGCTGAAAATAAAGAGATAAAAGTAGTAGAAAAAGTAGTTGAATCAGTTAAGTTTACTGAATTAGTAACTGCAACAGACGGTAAAGTTAGTTTAATTATTAAAGAAAATTTTGCTCAAGCTTGGCGACGAGTTGGATTAGCATTAGATAGACTAGGTTTTACTGTGGAAGATCGGGATCGAACCAATGGAGTTTATTTTATTCGTTATATCACTACTGAAATTGACGACGGTTTTTTTGCTGGTTGGTTTGGAGATAGTAAAACTGAAAATGAAATGGAATATCTTATTAATTTATTAGATGAGTCAACAATGTCTCGTGTTATAGTATTAGATAGTAATAATAAATTATTAACTGATAAAAATAGTAAGAGAATTCTAACTTTATTACACGAATCAATAGTTGATCACCAATAGATTTAACATACTAACAGTTTTGTAGGAGCTATCAGGTTTAACCCAGATGAATACCATACTTGCAGATGAGAACATACCATTAGTTCAAGACGCTTTTTCTAATTTCGGTAAAGTGCGTACTATTAGTGGACGTAAGTTAACCAGTGCTGATTTAGATGATACTAAAATTTTATTAGTACGTTCTGTTACTCAAGTAGATGCTAAATTATTAGCTGATAGCTCAGTAAGTTTTGTAGGAACAGCCACTATAGGTTTTGATCATGTAGATTTGGATTATTTACAACAACAGAAAATTGGTTTTGCTAATGCTCCTGGTAGTAATGCCACTGCTGCATCTGAATATGTAATAAGCACATTATTAGTATTAGCAGAACAGAAAAATTTCAAACTTAGAGATAAAACTGTTGGAATTATAGGTTGTGGTAATGTTGGTTCTAGGGTATTGGAAAAATTGACCACATTAGATATCCAATGTATTGTTCATGATCCATTGATCCAAAACCCTAATTATGTTGATTTAAATACTGTATTAACAGCTGATATTATTACTTTGCATGTACCATTGATACAAAATGGCAATTATCCTACTTATCATCTAGTTAATAGTAATTTCCTAGCTAATTTGAAAGATAATGCTATTTTAATTAATACTTCACGTGGAAAAGTTGTTGATGAGGTTGCTTTATTAAAAACATCAATGACTCATCCAGATATAACTATAGTATTAGATGTCTGGAAAAATGAACCTAAGATTAATAAATTATTGTTACAACAAGTATTTTTAGCAACTCCGCATATTGCTGGTTATAGTTTGGACGGTAAAATTCGGGGTACAGAGATGTTGTATTCCAAAATATGCGAATACTTCCAATATGAGCCTATTTGGCGACCTAATATTTTGCCAGCACCAATTACTAAGTTAGAATTTTCCAGCACTATAGATGATGATGTTGCTATACATACCGCAGTTATGGCATGTTATGACATACGCCGAGATGATGCAACTTTACGCCAAATAAATGCTAATTTTGATAGTTTAAGAAAAAATTATCCATTGCGACGTGAATTTAACCAGCTTACTATCCAGCTTCCAAGTAGTAAAACAATATTAGCCAACCGTTTAAAAGGTTTAGGATTTAATATTGCCTAGTAAAAATATTCACTTTTTTATTAAGGCATACTTAAGCATTTATTAAGCGAATCAGCTAAGTTTTGTAACAAAGTGAAATAACTATCACTGGTTAATGGTAAATCAACTCCTAATGGATCTAAAACTCCTTGTTTCACCGAAGTATTTTCCACAATAGCTGGTATTGGTTCAAACTGAGGTTCAGTAAATAAACATTTAACTGATTTTATACGCTTACGCAAATTATATAAACGTTTAACACTTAATTTACTATCTATTGATACATAAACAGCACCCATTACATTTAATTCATAACGCTTTTCAAAATATTGAAAAGCATCATGAAATACTAAATAAGGAATGTTTTTTATAGGTTCTAGTTGCTGTTTTAAAATTTTATCAAAATGTTCTAATTTTTCTATCAATTTACTAGAATTATCAAGATAATTGGTAGCATTATTAGGATCAAGCTGACTAAGTTTATAGGCGATAGTTTTTACAATAATTTTTGCATTTTGAGGATCAAGCCAAATATGTGGATCAATATTATTATGTGTATGTTCAGCTGAATTAATATTCCAAATCTCATTATGACGTACTTTCAATAAAGTCAAAGTCTTTATTTCTAATAATTGTAACTCTTTATCTGGTAAAGAATTAACAATCTTTTCTAAAAATCCTTCTACACTAGCTCCTACCCAAACTAATAAATCTGCCGAATATAATTTTTTAGCTTGTGAAGGTCGTAAAGTATAATTATGAGGAGATTCTGTACCTTGTAACAATAAATAAGGTTTAGCAATTCCTTCCATAATTCCGGCAGTTAACGCATAAATTGGCTTAATTGTGACCACCACATGTGGAGTTGAGGCCACCACGAAATTATAAGGATTAATTATCCAAAATAATAACCCAAATTTTATAAATTTTTTAATAGTTTGAACCTTCATCTCTATATTTTAACAATTATAAATATTCTACATGCGTATTTATTTGTTTATTTTTCCACTCAATAATTCTCCAACCAGGCCTAGTATGCTTTATAATAAAATGTGGAGTTTCCGTATCAATTTGGAATGCTGTTGACGGAGTTAAATGAATAAACTTATCGTTATGTATTACCGTTTTATCCGCATGATAATGTCCACAAAAAATATGTTGAATTTGAGGAATTTTATCTAGAGTTTTCCATACTTCATCAATATTTTGTAACACAGCATGTTCATCCATAAATTTACAATCGCAAATGGCTGGAGGATGATGTACAAATAATAAAGTAGGCTCATCAGATTCTATAAGCTTATTTTCTAACCATTCTAGCTGTTCTTTAGCAATTCGATAAGGTGAACTGTCTAAAAATAACATTTGTCTATCTTTTATTCTACGACTAAAATATAACATACCTTGAGTGACTTCATCACTATTTGGCATATCAAAAGCGTTCATCATACGCACTACATGATCATGATTACCAGCCATTAACACATAAGGATGTGGAAAATCATGCAAAGCTTGTCTTATCCATGCGTATGATTCAGGTTCTCCTTCAACAGAAGCTAAATCTCCAGATAAAATCATTAAATCTAAAGGTTTTTTTGCGAGTACTGCCAATACTTTTAAAAAATGCTGACGTACGTTTACCCCTCTATATGATATATTTGATGGTCTAATATGAGGATCTGTTACTTGTGCAATAAGCAAGCTTTCTGACATTATTTATCTCTTTAAAAGATTTTGTATTTTAATTTAAAAAATTTATTTTCAATTTAGATATAGAAATTAAGTGCATATTCTATATTTAAATGATATTGATATTTAAAAATAATAATTTATTAACCATTTACTTGGATAACTAAGTTTCAACTTCAAATAATAGTTAATCTTTATCAATAAATTTTTAAAACGAAGTTTGTATAAATGAAAAAATGCTATATTCCAATGATATGTAAATTTGCAAATTAAGTATTTAAAGTTAATCTTTATCGGTTATTATAACATAATCAGGTTTTATAAAGTCAATCCTTATCTTTCATAATAATAAGATTTTTTATGAATCAATTTGAAATAAATTACATAATTATCTTTTTACTCACTTGATTTTAGATGATGAATTACGTTATTTGGATGTATTATTACCAAATTACTGAAAATTTATCTTCTCAATTTTTATATTCACGTCCAGGAAAATATCTAACCGTATTTAGATTACTAAATTATCCAGTTTTACATATCTGGAATTTTATACTCATAAATCATTTACATCATTTTTATTACTTGCCTATTTAAATTAATCAATAAGACCTTTTGGGTATTAATTATACGATTGTAACTAAGCAATTTTTTTATTACTATTACCTATAATTGGGATATGGGGGATTTATTCAAATAAAGATATTAAAATCAAACATATGTTTGTATTTTCTATATCCCTATTAATTACGGTAGGTATATGGACAACAAGGAATTACTCAATTTTTGCTAGTTTCGTGTTGACATAATACAGGTAAAATTTTATCACTAATTCAGATATTTCTAAATCAACCTATAAGTATTGAACTAGGTTTGCTAATTAATTTCTTGTACAGTGATAATTTTTCTTAAAATATTTTTTAACTATTGCTAAATTATAATATAAACTATAAACAATTGTTAATCTAATATAGAATAGCTCTCATTAAAGATGAGATATTTATTCAACTCTAACTAAAAACTAGGAGATATTATTATGTCTGACAAAGTTATTTTATGTGTTGATGATGAAAATATTGTATTAAATAGTTTGGAAATGCAACTCAAAGATCAATTTGGTGATACATATATTTATGAATTTGCTGAAAGTGCTGAAGAAGCTTTAGAAATTATAGAGGAGTTTAATGCAGAAGGACTAGAATTATTGGTTATTGTTTCTGATTGGTTAATGCCTGGTTTGAAAGGAGATGAATTCTTAATCAAAGTTCATAAAAAATTTCCTAAAATTGTCAAAGTATTGCTTACTGGACAAGCTGATGAAGATGCAATAAAACGGGCTCAAGATGAAGCTAATTTACACAGATGTATTCATAAACCTTGGGATGCTGATGAATTAATTGATACGATAAAATCAGGGTTAGAAAAAATATAAATATATTTATAGTGAAACTTGGTTAAAAAGGAAGAGATAATGAATAAAATTGCTATTATTTGCGTTGATGATGACCCAGCCATACTTAGTAGTTTGGAAATGGAAATCAAAACTATATTTGGTAATAGTTATTTAATTGAATTAGCTGAAAATGGTGATGATGCAATAGAATTATGCACTGAATTATTAGCTGAATCAATTGAAATTGCTCTTGTTATATCTGATTATATAATGCCAAAAATGACTGGAGACAAGCTTCTAACTCATATTCATAAACTTTCTCCAAAAACTGTTAAGATCATGTTAACTGGACAAGCCAATATTGATTCAATCGGTCAAGCAATCCGTTATGCTAATTTATATCGTTATATATCAAAACCTTGGAAAACAGATGATTTTAGATTGACAGTGAAAGAAGCCGTAAATAGTTATCTATTAGAACTTAAAATTAATGAACATGCTGATAAATTGGAAAAAACAAATATTTCTTTAATTAAACTGAATCAAGATAAAAATGAGTTCTTAGGCATTGCAGCCCACGATTTAAAAAACCCATTATCTGCAATTAAAGGTTGGGCGGAGATGATTGTTGAAGATTATGATGATATGCCAAAATCGGAAGTTATAGAAATCAGTAATTTAATTTTAAATAGTTCAAGACAAATGTTCGAATTAATTAGAAATTTGTTGGATGTAAATGCAATTGAGTCTGGTAACATGAATTCTGAATTAAGTAAAGTTGATATTTTGCCAACAGTAGAAGACGTTATTAGGCATCACAGTGAACGAGCAAAAATTAAAAATATCATTTTGCAATTCCATCAAAAGAACAATCAATATAATGCTTTTGTTGATAAGAATACAGTTCATCAAATTTTAGATAATTTAATTTCTAATGCAGTTAAATATTCGCCTTACGGTAAACATATAGATATATGTATATGTAAATCTGAAAAAATGATATGTTGTGAAATTAAAGATGAAGGTCAAGGGTTAAGCGAATTAGATCAAAAGAAGTTATTTAAAAAATTTACTCGACTAACTCCTAAACCAACTGGTCACGAACATTCCAATGGGTTAGGATTATTTATTGTAAAAAAATTAGTGGAAGCGATGCATGGTAATGTTTGGTGTAAAAGTGAAATAGGAAAAGGAACTAGCTTTTTTGTTGAATTTCCATTGTTCAATTCTCAAGTTATTTAAAATAATTTGTACGTTTAACTAATTTCAAGAATATTTCAACTTTATAAATTATAGTTATATGAAATAATTAATATTTTTAATTTAAGTATTATAAAATTAAAAACTCTATATTTAAAACTATCAATTTATTTTTGCTATAATTTAGTAGCTTTTTGATATTACAAGTTTATAGTTATATAATTCTAAATAAAACTTAGTTTAAGTAAATGGAATGTCTTAAACAAATGGTCAAAATATTGCAGGATTAGCTAAAATGATTTACAAAATATTTAAAATACAGGTAACCTGATGTGTTCAACGATAAAAATAATAAATATAGAGAACTAACATTAGTTGCGGTATTATTAGGGATTTTACAAGGAATTATTCTTAATATAGCCTTTGTTTATATTGCTTTGAAATTAGGCTTTTCTATAGGTGGTTCTGCTATTGCAGCAATTCTTGGTTATGTATTTTTACGTGGAATATTACGTGACGGCACAATTGTTGAGAATAATATTAATCAAACTATCGCATCAGGCATAAATTCGACTGGAACTGGGGTAGCATTTGTATTACCAACTTTATTTTTATTAAGTGTTCAAAATCAAAATTTAGTAATTTCGTTATGGCCTTTATTGATAGCTGGAATTGGAGGAGCTGTTTTAGGAGTCATAGTTATTATTCCATTGCGGAAACAATTAATAGAAATAGAACGTTTACGTTTTCCAACGGGAGTAGCAGTAGCAACTATTATTCGTTCTGGAGCAGCTACTGGATTTGATAAAGCTAAATTACTAGGCATTGGTTTATTAATAAGTGCTATTTGGAAGCTATTAATTATCTCTTGTTGGTTGGAAGTACCAGGAATTTTAGAAGGCGAAGAACTTAATTTAAGTTTTGGTATTTTGCCAGCTTATCTAACTCCAGCAATTTATTTATCAACATTAAATTTTGCTGCTGGATTATTATCTGGACGCTCTGGATTACCATTCTTATTTGGAGGGATTTTAGCCTGGTGGGTAATTTCTCCATCTTCAGTTTATATGGCTTGGACTCCAGCTGGATTAGATGATACCGCATTAATAAGCTTCATTTATAGTGAAATGTTACGACCTCTGGGAATTGGGGTATTAATTGGAGCTGCTTTTATGGAAGTGATCTTAAATTTTTCAGCAGTTAAAGGAGCAATTCACTCTTTAATATCAGTCTCCCGCAATAATAGTTTAACTTGTAAAGATGAAATGTCATTCACCGTATTAATAGCTGGTGGAATAACAGCCATACTTTTCTTTTTTCTAGCTGCTTGGAGTGTAACAGGAGTATCTATAATTCAAGCATTATTAGTTTCTGTATTAGGTACTTTATGGCTAGGATTGGCTGGATTGATTGTGGCGCAATGTACTGGTTTGACTGATATTTCTCCAGTTTCTGGAATCGCTTTAATTTCTGTGACCATTATGATGTTTGCACTTGATGGTAACGTGGGAGCAGCTATGTTAGTAACATTGGTGGTTGCAGTGGCTATAGGCCAAAGTGCTGATATGATGCAAGATTTAAAAACCGGATTTATGGTTGGAAGTCGTCCAATATTACAACAGATTGTACAACTTACAACTTCATGGTTAGGAGTTATTGTATCGTGTACAGTGATTTATCTGCTTTGGCATGGAGGTGTTGATGGACAAAATGGTTTTGGGCCTAATACCAGTTTACCAGCTCCACAAGCTACTGTTCTTATGAGTGTAGTGGAAGCAGTCCAAAATAATACTGTTCCAGTAGATAAATTTGTATTGGGAGGCATAATTGGAGTTTTACTTGGTAGCGCACCTTTAGCTGGAATGGGAGTTTTAGTTGGTTTAGCTATGTATTTACCACTTTCTATAACTCTTGGATATGGGCTTGGTTGTCTGACCCAAATGTTTATTCTTAAGAAAAAAGGAGAAGCTTTCACAGAAAATAAAATAGTACCACTTGCAGCTGGATTAATCATCGGTGAAGCTCTTATGGATGTAGGCCATGTGATATTTAAAATGTTTTTATAGGGAGAAATATGCGTATACTAGGTCTGTTATTATTTTTAATTGGTATTGTTTTAGCCTTAATTAGTGCTGCTAAGTTGCCTGTTTGTAATACAAATTGGTCAGATATTTTACCATTTTATGGATTAGCAATATTATTAGCATTTGTTGGTTTGTTACTCTATCGTCAATCACAATCATTAAATAATCTTACCTATAATTCGTCTACCATACTCTGTATTGTAAAATTATTACTAGAATTAATAGTTGAAATGGACAAATTAGAAGCAGAAATTTTCCAGCTTGATGAAACAGAGTTGGCACAAAGAATAAATATTTTATTGAACAAATATGTATTGCCTTGTAATGCTGCTAGACAAGAAATTATAGAATCTTTAGGTAATTATAAAGGTTCAGAAGTTCTCATAGCAATTGCTCAAGGAGAACGATTATTAAATCGAGTTTGGTCAGCGGCAAGCGATGGAAATACCCAAGAAATTTATAGAGTCTATCCAAAAATTCAATATAATTTTAAAGAAGCTTATCTTAAATGCCTGAATTATCAAACCAATTTATTAATTTTCCAGAAAGAATGATAATATAGCAATTCTTAATTATGAATGCTTAACTCTTAATTAAATTCAAAATAAATAGCCATTGGTTTTTAAAAAACCCATGGTCAAAAAATTATTCCTCTATCACAAACTTAGGCACTCCATTTATTAACTTCCGTTCTAATACTGGATAAAAAGCAAATAATTTACCCTGTTTAGGAAAGAACTTTTTATCTAATTTTACAGTTGATAAAGCTTCTTGTAACTTACTTAGGTTTGTTTTAGTGACAGTGAAGACAAATGGTAAGATTTTTTCCTGTTCTTTACCAAAATCTCGGTCTTTTTTATCCCATTTACATCCTACTTCATCTGCTTGTAATTGAAATACTTCATCAATACTAATTCCTTTATTTTCAAAATGTTGGAATATATGAGCTAACACTCCTGGCAAATCATAACAAGAACCTCTTACCATCCATCTAGAAAAATATATCTCATCATTACTACGAAAATCTTTAATCAATTGTTGTGAATCAGAATTACAATTTTTATGGCTCAATACGTCAGCCAACATAGCACATGCTGTAGGTTCAGGGCCAGCTCCTTTACCTTGCATATCAGTATAAACTAAATATTTAGAATAAATTTCTATGTAATTATCAGGGCCTTTTATAGCAGAAAGCTTGCTGGATTTAGGTACTAACATTGGATAGACCAAAAAAAATGGCTCTGTCTTAGAGCTTGATTGAGCAATTGCTACTAACTTAATAGTACTATCAAGGTATTTATTAGCATAGATAAAATCTACTGAACGAATTCGATCAAAAGTTTTATTATCATCAATTCCCCTAACTAAATCTGGATCTGGAGCAATCTCAGTTCCGAATGCAATTCTGGATAAAATTTGGAGTTTATAAGCTGCATCTTGTCCGTCAACGTCACCAGCTCCACCAGGTTCAGCATATCCTTTTTCAACTGATTCGTCTAGCACCATATCATAAGTTTGATTCTCAGAAGCATAAATAGTTTTTTCCATTTCATCCAACATAAAATTGGTAGTACCATTTAAAATTCCAACCATTCCTTGTACTTCGTCAGCAGCTATATGTTCAGAAAGTGATCTTATTAAAGGTAAACCAGCGGCAACGGCAGCTTCTATACGAACATCATTGCTATTTGAGCCAAAAAATTCAGGCAGATGGTTTGCTACCATTGCTTTATTAGCAGTCACGAATAGCACTTCATCACCCCAGTTTAAATTATCCCGTTTATACCTTAAATATTCTATCGCATCAATAGCACCAGTTGCTTCAACTATGACATCTACTTTATCACTGTCTGATTGTAATTTATCCTTAGATTTAATAAAGCGAAGTTTTTTACCTAAAGATTTCTCAATCTGTTTACGAGCTTCTTTTTTAGCTTTTTTACTTGGGCTTCTATCTAAAATCCATTTGATTTCTATTTTATTAGAATTAACTGCTTGTCTGGCAACTTCCTGATTAATATTGCCAAAACCTATAATGCCTATTGTTTTCATATTTGAATCTTATTTAATTAAATGATTAGACAGGGTAACCACAAGAGATTACCCATACATAATTCTATCTGACAATATTAACGATGAATTGGAAACATGATGGTGTCTTTTATATTTGGACTATCTGTTAAAAGAGCTAACATTCTTTCTATTCCCATTCCCCAACCAGCTGCTGGTGGCATTCCATGTTCCAAGGCTAATAAAAAATCCTCATCAATATCTAGTGCATTTTCATCACCATCTTGAACTGCTGCTGCTTGTACTTCAAACCGTTTTCTCTGCTCTATCGGATCTGCCAACTCACTATAAGCATTCACTACTTCCCAACCATTTACAACTAACTGAAATCTATCAACTATACTGCTATCATCATCATTAGTTCTAGCCAAAGGTGATAACTCTATCGGATGACCAACTAAAAAAGTTGGATTAATTATAGATGGACGAACAGTTTTCTTATA
Organism: Thioploca sp.; assembly: GCA_030627235.1. GTDB lineage: Bacteria > Pseudomonadota > Gammaproteobacteria > Beggiatoales > Beggiatoaceae > DRQV01. Next base: position 13,094 of record DAOUSL010000035.1, on the reverse strand, counting down.
CAATTCATCAATAAGAGAACCTCTACCAAGATTAGCAATAGTTTTTGCATCCAATAAATTACGTTGAATAATTTCAGTGCGTAATTCTTCTAAAGTTGGAAATGCGTTTATATCCAAGTCAGCTTTTTCTATCAATAGTTCTCGAAATGATAAACGTGGCCAATCACCAGAAAAATCAATATTTTGTCCTTGATAATCTACTGTATTATTAGCAATTACAGCCTCAACCACATGTTTTAACATTTTTTCAGTAAAAACTATCAAGTCTTCAAAATTCCAATAAGCTGCGTAAAACTCTAACATATGAAATTCTGGCCAATGAGCTAAACTCATACCTTCATTGCGAAAACAGGTTGCTATTTCATAAACTCGGTCAAATCCACCAACCAAAGCTCGTTTCAAATAAGTTTCCGGAGCAATCCGTAACTCGGCATCTATATCAAGTGCATTATGATGAGTTTTAAAAGAACGTGCTAATGCTCCAGATTTTTGAATTTGAATAGCTGGTGTATCTACTTCGATAAAATCATGTTTTTCTAAAAAGCTTCGTAAAATTTGTTTTAATTTAGCTCTTTTAATATAAATATTAGCAACTTCATTATCAGTACTAGTTAATAGATAACGCTGTTTTAGTCGGGCTTCAGTATCTTTAATGCCATGATATTTATCTGGTAATGGACGTAGGGATTTACTGAGAAATGTCCAATTTTGTACTCCTAAAGTTGGCTCTCCTTTTTTAGTTGCATAACGATTGCCATGTACACCTATAAAATCCCCTAAATCAACACTATTCATAAATAAGTTAAAATTATCTTCTCCCAATTCATTTTTTTTCAATGATATTTGACAACGATCTAAAGCATTGCCTATAGTAATAAATACTAGTTTTCCAAATTTTCTAATAGATAATACTCGGCCTGCTATCGATGCGATAGTGTCTTCTTCAAGTTCTTTAAGTTCCCCAATTTTATGAGTACATTCATAGCGATCCGGATAAGCTTTTAAACCAGAATCTAGTAAATTCTGCATTTTACTAATTCGTACTTCTGTTGTATCTTCAATTGTATTTTTCATTTAGTTTAAATCGGTTATATATTAATAAGTTAATTATTAAAAGTAGATTAGCAAAAAAGATAATAATTTGCAAGTTATTTAAATTGTTGAGTTTGAAATTATTGTATTTAATTAAGAATTAAGAATTTTGTAATTGTCGTAAACGTTCTGGAGTTCCAATATCCATCCATTGACCTTGGTAATGTTCTCCGGTCACTTGACTAGCTTGCATAGCCTTAATTAATAAAGGAACTAAAGAAAAACGTCCAGCAGAACAATTGTTAAATAGATCAGGATGATAAATTCCAATACCGCTAAAAGTTAAGCAAGGATTACCAGTTTGATAAACTTGTTGCTGTTGTAAATGGAAATCACCATCTGGATTGTGTGGAGGATTGTCAACTAAAATCAGATGAGCTAACTTAATTGGATGATGGATTAAATCAGCAAATGGATAAGCACACCAAATGTCGCTATTTACTACTAAAAAAGGTGAATTTCCTAATAATGACAAAGCTTGAAAGATTCCACCACCAGTTTCTAATGCAGTAGTTTCTGAAGAATAAGCTATTTTAGCTCCATAACGTTTACCATTACCCAATGTTTGTTCAATTTGTTCACCCAAATACGCATGGTTAATCACTATTTCAGTAAAACCTGCCACAACTAAATTATTCAAATGGTATTCAATTAAACATTTATTTTTTATTTTCAACAAAGGTTTAGGAGTTTTATCTGTCAAAGGACGCATTCTTTCTCCACGTCCAGCCGCAAGAATCATTGCTTTCATTATAACCCTTCTACCGATTGTAATAACATGCTAAATACATCTCCATTTTTTTCGATATGTTTAACTTGCACTGGTAAATAATGTAATTTTGCAGCACACCATAAAGTGGTTTGGCGATTACTTGATGCTCGTTCATATTTTAAAGTTTCAAAAGTACCCATCCCAGTTTTAATAGATTCTTTACCAAGAAATTTAGGAGTATAAATACTAATTTTATCTTTATTGGTAACTTTATATTGTAATTTTCGTTTACCTTGTTGTAATTCTTGCATTAATACTACTTGATATAGTAATTTATCTAAAGTATTCTCTTCCAATTGTATACTGTGAGTTTGACCTTTAAATTTACTAGTTGCCATATTGCGTAACCAATCAAATAAAACTACTCTTAACCGAGGTTTTTTACCAGTTTGATAATAAGTATATTCTAATGGTTTTATTTTACTACCTTCTTTAATAAAGATACTACGTTCTTTAATACTAATATCTTTAAAAAGAGTTGCTAAACCAGTAGTTTTAGCCATACTTTCAAATTCAAATTTACCATCTTTCCCAATACTCAAAGTACGAGTTCCTTTACCAACCGGAATTCCTTTTAAATATAATGAATAATTTGCAGTAAATAAGGGAGGAAAATTATTTTCAGCCCATAGATGATTACTAGATAAAACTAATAAAATAATAATAATGTGTTGCATTTAATTACTCCTTAAAATAATTGCTACCAGCAAGACTTGGTTCATATATCTGTATCAAATAAATTTCGTATTCCTACTATAAAATTCAATTTACCTTTTCTAATCTCTTTACGATGTAAAACTAAATCTATAGTAGCATAATCATCAACAGTTCCACCGATTTCATCGGTGGCTATTCATATTTAACCTCTTCGAGGTTGATTAACTCCAACGTAAACATAAATAGCCATAGGTAAAACCTATTGAATAACATTATGAATTTTCAATTTAAACAAAAACTATTTTCCAATAAATTTTTACTCATATTAAATGTTTTGGTAGTGATATATAATAAAAAACAAATAAAACATAAGTAATAATAATGAAATGTCCAACTTATAACTCAGAAAATATCATAAAAAATGGTAATATTCACAATGATTGTTGTTTCGGGAATGGAGCATAGCGGATTTCCCGAAACCTAAGTAACAAATTTTAACATTAGCGAAAGTATTGTTAAAAATAATAAGTTAGATTAAATTAGTATAAACCCTATTCAACTAAATAAGAGGTATTTTTATGTTAAATATCAAAAAATGCGTTATTTATACTTTGCCTCTTTTATTAAGTCTAACAACACAACTGATGAAATTATCAACCATTGGACTGGCAATATCTCTTATAATGTACCAATTAATGGCAGAGTAGTGAAATCACTTACTTTTTATAACGATTATGGCGTTATATTGAAAGAAGAAGACAGTTTTGAGGATTCCCATTTGAATATTTTGGGTTGTTTGGTTAAAGCTGTCCCAGTTTCCATCTTTATCGAATTTATTGCTGGCAAAAATATGCCTTATGTTGGCTCGCCTACTGGCAGTGCTTTTGCCTTAGGTAATTCAAATGCTGATTGGGAAAAAATGTTTAATATTAATTTATCTTATTAGTAATTCACGTCGGGTTTCGCTAATCCGACTTACTATTTGTTAAATTAACCGGAGTTTAACCATGATAAAACATTTATCAGTTGTTAACCAACGACTAAGAACGATATTGTTCACTATCTTAGTGTTGGTTGTATCAGTTTACCACAACGTTCTTATAGCAGAAGAACCTACTTTGTCTCCAATTATATCAGCAAGTGAACCAGATTATCCACCTCATGCTACAATAACAGCAGATGGTCAAGCGGACGGTTTTTCAGTGGAATTATTGCGAGAAACACTTAAAGCAATGGGACGAGATGTAACATTCAAAGTTGTACCTTGGGGGCAAATTAAGCAAGAACTTGCCAAAGGAAAAATTGAAGTACTTCCCTTAGTTGGACGAACTCCAGAACGAGAAGCTATTTATGATTTTAGCTTAGCCTACCTAACTTTACACGGCACGATTATTCGACGCAAAGGTGATGATCGTATTAATACTGTAGCAGATTTGCGTGATAAAGAAGTTATTGTGATGGAAGGAGATAACGCCTATGAATATGTCACTAGGGATAATGTTACTTCCAAAGTTATTTTGACTGGTAGTTATAAAGACGCTCTGCTGCTTCTTGCTAAAGGCAAACATGATGCTATTATCGTCCAAAAACTTATGGGATTGCAGCTTCTACATGATCTAGAAATAGATGAATTGGAATCGGTTGGCCCTCCTATTATCAAATTTAAACAACAATTTTGCTGTTCAGAAAGGCAACAAAGAATTGTTAGCTCTTTTGAACGAAGGTCTTTCCATTGTGATTGCTAATAATACGCTTGAAAAACTGCAACAAAAATGGTTTGTAGTTTTAGAAGAAGATAATACACTTTACTATATTTTTCAAGCAATAGCTGTATTCTTAGTTACTTTATTTGATGTTTAGATCGTTGACTTGAATGGGAAATAGGTTCAATATATGGTCTAATTAATCATTGCACCTGACTGTTACAAGCAAGCTTAAATGTTAGTAGGAAATATTGTATTACATAATATATTAAAATGATGGTAATAGTTAAAAATATATGAAAACAAATCAAATAATGGTGATTCAACTAGGAAATAACCATACAATTACAATTGGGCATCTAACAAAAATGGGAAGTCTAAATGATGTTTTAGCTATTGGAAATAGTTACAGACGAAGGACTCAAAGAGATAACCATTGAAGAATATTTACGAAGAAATGAGACTTGGGAATTTATCCAAGAAGTTGAGGTTAAACATGGGAAAATTGCAAGTAGGGAAATTCCCAGTTTGGAAAAAGACTCTAAAAATAGGGTAATTTATAGCAAATATGTAAAACAATTTTCTGTCATAAAATCTCAAAGAGGTGGAAAACTAGAAAATCGAGGTATTTGGGCAAATTTACAAATTATGTTAGATTTAGCGATTTATCTTTCACCAACTCGTTAAGGTTAGAGATGATTGATATATTTTTAGAGTCCAGAATACTTGAATGGAGAGATATTGGTGGTGATAATTACGTTATTCTCAATAAGGCAATAGATACTTTGCTTGATAGAATTGGTAAAAATAATTTTGCCATCTATATTGAAATAGCTAAACTTTTTAGGGAAAAATTGGATTTAATTGATACTAAAGGATACAATGCAAAAGAACATACAGCTTTGATTCAAGAGGGCAACATGGGAAGATAGACTTATTCAATTGAAATAGGATTTATCACCTCTTTTGAGCAATTGAAGAATGTTTTAGATCAATTAAAGTAACATCAATTCTAGTCATAAACCATATATGTCTGATTAATAAATTGTAATTTGGTATGATTCATAAACTGATAATGTCATGCACCAACATGGACGGATTTGGTGTATGACGTTCCGCTTATACACCTAACGAGTTAAATCATATTCAAATCTAAACAGGAATATTTTATGTACGCACATCGTATAGAAACCACAATTAACGAAGTCGGTACAATTAACTTGGATACCTTGCCTTTTGCTCCTGGTGATAAGGTAGAAATTATTTTTCTTAAACGAGAAACTGCTGATAACGTGCAGCAACCACCGATTTCCTTTGCAAAAGCCGCTCAAGAATTTTGTGGGAAAATCGAGCAAGCACCTACCGACCTTTCAACTAATCCAGCTTATTTACAAGGTTTTGGTGAATGAAAAATGGAGTAATTACAGATACTGGGCCATTAGTAGCTTATCTGAGTAAGCATGATACATATCATGTTTGGTCTAGTAATCAACTGGAACAAATTGGCTTGCCATTATTGACTTGCGAAGCAGTATTAACGGAAGCTTGTTTTTTAGTCAGTCGCAATGGTGGTGATGCGGAAGACCTAATTAATATGTTAAACCAAGGCTGGTTATCTATTCCATTTAGTTTATTGCACGAATCCAAAGCGGTGGGTGAGTTGATGCGAAAGTATGCAAATGTTCCCATGTCTCTTGCAGATGGTTGCTTGTTACGAATGACTGAACTACTACCAAACAGCCAATTATTGACACTGGATAGGGATTTTTATATTTATCGCAAATATGGAAAAGAAGCTGTACCAGTAATTATGCCTGATAAAATTAAGGGATTATAAATAGTCATAATTCAAGCTAATGTTGATAGAATATAATTTAGGATTATTCGATAAACTCGTTAGGTGTATATACCACTACCAAAAATTGTAATCCGTAGGGGGAGGCGAAAGTGTCAGGCACCATATGGACGAATTTAGTGTATGACGCTCCGCTTATACACCTAACGAGTTAATTTACCGAAATGGTCGGTTTCATTTCATTGCACCGACCCTACATGGCTTTACTTTTGTCAGGCTGTCAGGTATAAGAACCATCGTCATTTGTTTACGAAATTCAAGATATTTTATGGTAGGAATGAATCCAAAAACTTTATATTAAATATTTACAGTTCGTATTTTTATTTAAAAAGTCAATAAATTCATCATCAATAACAGCAGAATTTAACCCAATTTTAAAAGTTGATTGATTTGAATAGAAAATATCGTAATGATGTTTTGGATGTTTATCGGCTTCTCCTATATTCTTAAATTTATTATAATTTTCAATGTCAACATCATAACGAATATAACCATCTTCCATTAATAACATTTCTCTCAAAAAAGACCAAAACGATTCATCACAATATTCATCATCAAAATCACAAATTGGTTCTACAAAATCTAAACTGCAATTAGTATTAAAATCATCACATTCGATTATGCTGATAATTTGTTCAATCAATTTAGCATCAATATTTTTGATGTGTTTGGATGAAAATGAATATGTCTCATTTTTATATCCTACAGAAAATGGAAAGGAAATTGAAAAAAATTTATTTTCTGTGAAAAAGAATAATCGACTCATCTTTTCTATTTTTAAGATTATTTTCCCCTGTATATCACTTTTCTTAATAGAAGGGTTTAATATCATATACTTAATCGTTTCTAATAAAACTTGAATAACATCAACTTTACTTCTTATTGGCTGAAAGAATTTTTCTACAAATAGTTGATTCAAATTGAATTTATATTCTTTCATTTGCAATAAAAATCTTTATTTACATTAATGAATTCCTTAATTTTTTCTTCATCAAATTTATTATCAACAGCATCAGGAATTAGTTCTTCAAATTTATTTCTATATTTTAGTTCTATGTTTAACTCATTAAATATGCCATAAAGAAATTCATTATATGACATATTTGATTTGGCATTTATTTCTATGATTGTTTTATGGATTTTTATTAATTCTTCCTCGGTTGGTTGTGTCGTTTTAATACAATGTTCTGTATTTATTGTTGTTAAACCTCGTTTTAATACTTCAATATGTTTATTATCATTTACTAAGAGGTAAGATTGAATAAAAGATCGCGTTAGCATCGTATAGAATGTATTTCTATATTTAGCATCAGATGCAATATATTTTGTTACACAAATAACAAATGGGAATTCTAAGCCTTTTACATTATTTGCATTACTAATGAAAAGTTGATCTTCTATTTTAGTTTTAGATTTATAGCCTTTATTTATTTCCCATGAAAATTTATCCAAAATATCAAATTCAAGTTTATTTGCTAATTCATAGATATACTTTCCACTATCTAAAAATATAATAGCTATATCATCAGGTTTAACCGTAGGGTGTGAAGATTTTATGTTAGCAATAATCTCAATAACTTTATTACTGACACCATCATTATCATTTTCGATAATAACGCTTGGTATAGCTTCATTTTCTATATCTTCAAAACGTCTGATAGGCTGTCTATATAAATTAATATTTCTATTGTTTTTCTTAATATTATATCCACATCCTTGCCATTCTTGATCACTTAACCAATTTAATTTTTCTTTTTCAAATAATCCCATACCGATAGCTTGAGCAAACATTAATGTTCTTGAATCAGTTCTATAACAGGCATTCAAAACAAGATCAGCACTGATTATCTTTTCTTCTACTCCATTTTCAAAAATATTTTGAAATATATCACCTGCAATATAAATCTTAGTAGAAGTTACTTTTTCACATAAATCAAAAAATGGCTGAGGAAAATCTTGGCTTTCGTCAATCAATATATAATCAAAAGCAGGTTTAAAATTTATCGAAGCAATTTCTTTTATTTCATCTAATGCAAGTTGACACGCTTTTTTAAAATTCATTCCAACATAATTAAATTGATGAAAAGTTAAATTATAGTGGTGACAAATATAACTATACAATCCTGAATTTTTTTTATTCGTACTCCCCCAAGCATTTGTTACCCATAAATATTCATCCCATTCTATTTGTTTTTGTACTTTCATAAAATTAAAAAAATCAGGTATTCGTTGCCTAAGATTAGAAGCCAATACTTTATTATGACAAGTAAAAAAAATCTTTTTATCAGAGGTAGTTGTATAAATTTCTTTTAATTTATGCAATAACAGTTCAGTTTTACCTGTTCCAGATAAACCTTGTATATTAACTACTTTTTGCGGAAATTCTTTGTAGATAAACCTTGTTTGTTCACCATCGAATAAAACAATCTTTTGTTTTATTTTTTCAAGTAAAGTTGCTGGTTCTTCTATACTAATATTAGATATATCATTAATACTGCCTATTAATAACGTAATTAATAACTCACATTTTCTACGTAAATTTTTCTCTTCAATTTTATTGTCCTTTAATAACTTTTCTAATGAAAAATTATCTTGTTCAAAAGTATCTTTGCATGTTAGGCCATCTTTCCATTCTTTCGGTCTACCAATAGAGTTTTTATACTTAAAGTTTTTTGAAATAGAACCTAAATCTTCAATGAATTCATCATAATACTCATCAAATTCATCTTTATCATTTTTTAAATCTAAAAATATTATTTTATGTTTTGGTGATAACAAAACAATGCAATTATCTTCATAATCATAGCCATCTTCATCACCACCTAATGGTTTATTAATCAGATATATTTGATTAAAATCTTTTTCTGCAAATTGTTTTGCTTGTTCAATAATTGTTGAATTGATCTTATTTTCTTCAATATTTGAATAGTATTGGTTATTTAATTCTTTATTCAATTCTATTTACCTCAATATAAAATAATTTGATTAAATAAACTTCTGGTATCATTTCGGTTAGGTTAATCCGTAACATATCCATCATAACAACCACGAGATGTATTATTAACTTTCCAACCATTATTATTTCCCAATCATCCCTGCCAATTATATCATAAAAAGTCAGGTAGCCCACCTCAAATAAACACATTCATTTTAATGCGTAAGCCGTATATATTTAATTAACAAATTGTAATTTGGTAGGGTGCATAAACTGATAATGTCATGCACCAACATGGACGGATTGGTTACTACCAAAAATCTTCTCATCTATTTCTATCATAGTTAGGTAACGATTCATATGATAATCAATTTTTCGTTTAAGAAAATTAATTGGTACTTCTCTGGATAGTGGTTTTTCTCCTAACTTTATATCAGTAATAATATTATTAAAAACATGATTCCTAATACAATAATCATTTTTAGTAGCAGTATTCCAATCAGTAGTTCTTTTCAATTTTTGTTTAAAATAAACGTTCATCTGAATGACTATTCCTACCAAATTTGCTTCAATAAATAATTTAGGCAACCAAACCATTCGTAACTCATTATAATAATCACCACCTGATTCACGTAACGATGGGTAATTTTCCAAAAAGAAATGATAAATAAATACTTCAAACTTAGGTGATAACCAAGAACAATAACGAATTGCTAATACTGGGTGTATTCTCTTTGTTTTGCCACGACCTTGTTCCAAAGCATCTACTTCTAAACTTTCACTTTCGGCTAATACTTGCATAAAGAGTTTGATACTTCTTCTCTTTTTGAAAATTCCATAAGTTTTATCTTTGAGTTCACTTGGTTTAATATTAAAATATTTTATTGCTATATCAATAACATTAGAAATAAGCAAATATTTATCATTTTGTGTTACCAAAAGTGCAATACCATTTTTTTTAATTTTTGTTATCCCATCTTCTTTTTTTAAATTATTTATTATAATCAACACATTATCAAAATCAAGACTAAACCATTCTCCTTGTATTCTATATTTTTGCAAATAATTATGAATCATTATTTCAAAATCAATTACGTCAAACGATTGCATTTGAGCAGATATAGCTATTGTGGCATTTTTATATCCACCTGCATTAATAATCGTGTTAAATCTTTGTTTTGGAGTAGTTGTTAATCCTACTTTTACTTTATTTTCAACACCAATAACATAAATATAGGACATACCATCAATTGTTTTTATTGGTAAATTATCTTTTTTATAAATTGTCAAGTTCATAATTATGTATGATATTAAGATATAATATAGATTATAATGGTATATTTTTTCATTTCAATATGTATTTTATAACTATTTTTAATCATCCTTAATTGCTTTTAATATCAGTTATTTAACTTAATTTACTGTAAACTGTTTATCTACAATTACGGATTTGCAATTACCATCAGCTAGTAGTTATAATGTCTACAACATGGTAAATGGAATAGTGCTACGCCAGTACAGTTGACTAAGCGTGCTAAATTTGAAGAAAAATTGATTACTCTTCCAAAAATGGATGTCGTCCGTGATTGGAAACATTTTAAAGAATTAATCCATAGATTATAATTGCTCACCTTCTCTGGTCTCTCAATTTTAAGAGGAGGATAAAATCTTTCCGTTACACAATCAAACTGTCTATTTGATATTTAGATAATTGACTTGAATGGGAAGTTGGGATAGCATATGCTGAATGATTGTTGCAGGTGAGCTTGATGTTAGGCATCACATAATATTGGTGTATGACGCTTTGCTTATACACCCTACGAGCTACGAGCTGATTAGGTGAATGATATCAACTTATCAAGGTATATTTGATAATAGGTAGCTAGAAGGTCATTTATTATGCGAGAAACTATCCCAAGAAATATTGAAATTCTTTTCAGGAAAGACTTAGGCGAAGTTACTACATATATACATTTTATTGAAATAAGTACAAAAGAATTCTTTGAACGTTATCCTGCGAATACTGCTACTGACCACATCCACATTGAGTTGGCAAAAAAGTATGGCCACAGGCGACTCCAGTCACATCATTTAAAACCAGAGAAATTTAATCAATTTATACATCTTTCTCATTTGGCTTTCATAAATAGCCGAGCAGATGCCTTTTGTGATGATGTTTTAGATTTTTCATCTATGCTACCTAATTCCAAAAAATTAAGCAGGGAAGCCGAAGGTGATAAACTTAGGAAAACTCTTACTGTTATTTATGCTTCAAGGCATAATGATAGAAATCTCATTCGCAAAAAAATATCTAAAACCATAGTTGAAAACTATGCAGGGAAAGTAGAAGTAGCTATAGTTGACTATTACAGAAATATTAGAAATTCAGAGTTTCATGGTGGGTTAGATAGAAGTACATCTAACTTTAGTTTAAAATTTGAAAATATGATTATAGAGAGTTATAAGCATAGACCAAACTTACCAGAAAATTTAACTACGAGAGATGTTATCTTATACTCTCAAGCATGGCAGAATATTGCAAAGAATGTGTGTTCAAACTTGGTCGACATTAATCCTATTGTTGAACAGTTATGTAGAAAATATAAATCTAAAACATCTAAAAGACGAAATAATGCTATAACTAATAAATTAGAACAAGACTATTTGCAATCTAAAGAAAAAATTGATATACTGCGAGTTCAAACAAATCAATGGCTGGGTAGCTTATGACTAAAGCGCCTTGGCCCCCTTTTGGGGGCATTTTGTCCAATATGCTTAAATTCTTTGAGTGTATTGGACAAGTGAGATGAAGGTTAAAATCCTTTCCCAGCCACCATTATCTATATCTGTAATAATCGGGGTCAACTCGTAAGCCGTATTATTTAATTAACAAATTGTAATTTGGTAGGGTGCATAAACGATAGTGTCATCCTTATTTTATTTTGGAGGCGGACTTTCAGCCATTCCAATAGCCAAATACCTAGCAATTTCTATTCTACTACTTTCCTTATTCAAAGTAAAATCACACAAACCCCTCAATAGAATTAGTAAATTATGCAGTAGCATTTGACTATAGCAAATATGGTGCGAAATAATTATAATATACTAGTTTTGCTATATAAAGCGGTTTCGTCATTAGTTTGACTCACGTAACCGAAACCATAGATTTTATTCTTCAAAATATCACTCTTTTTTGTAGTTATTCCAATTCTTTACAATCAATGCTAACAATTTTGCACTAAAATTAATATCAATTGGTAAATACAAATGTTGTTGATTTGCAAAAGCTTGACAGCAATCCCAACCAAAGAATATAATCCTACTTTAATATTAAAACTTAACGAGTTAAATTATGGAAGAGCTAAAGCTGTACATTATGGTCAACTAGAATTAATTCCAGGCATTATATGTGATGCTTATATTTTAGATGATGGTACTCCAGTCATGAGTGAGCGTGGAACTGCTGATTTACTAGATATGAAACATGTCTCTTTGAGGAGCGTGGTAGCTACTTGGCCTCCAAAAACACTTAAACCGTTTATTAATAAGGCTGCAAGCGTGGTAGCTACTTTAGCAAAAGTAGAGGCTAAAAATAGTCCACATCAGGGTAGAAACATTGTTGTATATGACAGCAAAATGATAGCAACAATTATTAGTGCTTATGTTATGGCAGCTGGACATAATGCTCTTCAGAAAAATCAATTACATATTGGTAAAAGATGTTCAATCTTAATTCCTGCTTTAATTACCACAACACTGGATACTGCAATAGAACAGATTTGTGGACTTCCAATCAACATCCAACAAACCGTGCAAGAACAATGTATAATTCTGATGAAGCAATATGGTTTAAAAACTTCATTTCCAGAAGAAGAATTATACACCAAGAAAGACATCATAACCTTCCTAGGAAAGCCATTAGGAACTGTCAACAGTTACATTAGAACACACAATATTTCCCACGAAAAAATCGATTACCAAACTATCAAAGCCAATGGTGGTAAAGCAAACCACATGAATGGTTACAATTTAGAATCTGTCAGTAAAATAGTTTTAGGCATGGATTCTGTAGTTGGAATT
>DAOUSL010000098.1 GCA_030627235.1 Thioploca sp. | reverse complement strand
TAAAATCAAGGGTGTCAGGTCTTGCCTTTTGCTAGAAAAGAATCTAAAGAAATAAGCCCCGTAACTACCCTATAAAAAGGCAGTGGCAAAAAGCAAGACCTGACACCTTTTATTGCGCTTGAATGATTCGTATCTCCTGATTGAATTATGACAGCATGGCATGGATTCGGGTATTAACAACGGGGTCTAAATAAAGGTTTTCCTTTGCAATATTCAACTGCATAGCGGCCTGAGTCACGTCAAACAGCAATTCATCAACGGGGTAATCTTTGCGATCTTTAAACCAAGTCAATACGTTGGAAAGATGCCAAATAGCGGACTTGCCCTCATGAATAGGCGCAGGAAAAGAGCCTCGATGGTTTAGCATGAGCTTTCTGATATTTTGGCGCGAATAGCCCAATATATCCGCAATATCGGAGATGCCAACAAAATCAGGCGTTGCTTCAATTAAGGTAGCATCAGGAATCACGCTTTTTATATTTTGAATAGCACTACAAACCGCAGATAAAGCAGTGTCCGCTTCTCGGTTAAAATTAAAGGCAATACGCCCTTGTTGACCAATACCAATCAAAGCATCATCACAACCTGCTTCTGCAAGGCGTTCACTATAGCTTTCTGGGTCGGTTGCTTCATCACCAAGACTAAATTTTAATGTAAACTCATATTCCTGCATGGCTTATTCCTTATTTTCTTGGCTGTTGCGGCGGCAGTTATCAACGACGCGCTTGATTTGTTTGGCATGAGTCTCCGCATTTTTAGGAGTACTCCAAATACTGGTAATACAAAACTCACCGCAACGGCATTCTTTATCATTATAAGGACAATAAATCTTGCCCCAAGCATGAGAGCCGCCTACATTAACGCGCCAATGATGGGATTCGGCATAGCATAATGCCTTTTCTATTTCAGGCTTTGAATGTTTTTTTCTAGGCATAGGGTTATTGAAAGAGAATAGTGGAATTATAGGGAGCTGTCAATTGACATCCCCATGCCTGTTCAATTGATTTTCAGTTTAGCTCAATTTTGAACTCACCGTTCGCTCATTTTAAAACGAGGTTCGTAGAATTGAACAAAATATCAATAAGTACAGGTCATTTTAATAGAAAATACCTTCAGATTATCCAAATAACATGACGACTTACTTGGAACAACAAAAAATAATATGTCAGGTCTTGTCTTTTGCTTAAAATAGAAAAATGAATTAGCGTGGTATGGAGCAATAAAACACTCTTATGAAAGTGGTGCGTATTATAGATTTCATTATTCTAGAGTCTGTCGAATTCTAAAGATAGCAAAAGACAAGACCTGACACCTTTGATTCCTTGACACCTTTGATTCCTTTTTTATGATTGCCTATGTGAAACAGCAACAACCCCTAATACTCCAATTACAGGGTAAAATTTAAACTATTTTATTATCCAGAACTCAGGTTACTATTGGGTTGTTAATTAATAGCATTTAATTTAATCGATATATTGATAGCCCTCACCCACTCTCTATAATAATTCAATAATATGTGATTTCACTGAATTAGCAAGAGAATCTAATTCATACCCCCCCTCAAGGATTGAAACTATTTTTCCTGCACAGTATTTATTCGCAATAGCAACAAGCTCTTTTGTAACCCATGAATAATCATCATATTGTAATTTAATTGATCCCAAATGATCATCTTCATGCGCATCAAACCCCGCAGAAATTAGAATTAATTCTGGATTAAATTCTTCTAATTTAGGAAATATTTTTTCAGTGTAAATTTCTCTAAACTCCTTAGAATCAGTGCCAGCCTGCATCGAAATATTTAAAATATTCCCATCTTTTCCTGTTTCATTTATGCCGCCACTATAAGGATAAATACCTTTTTCATGTGTTGAAGAAAAAAATACTTTAGAGTTGTCATAAAAAGTATCTTGGGTTCCATTGCCATGATGAACATCAAAATCTATGATCGCGACTCTTTGTAAATTGTATTTTTTTATTGCATATGAAGCAGCAATAGCAATATTATTATAAATACAAAAACCTTTAGACTCGCTGGGTGTCGCATGATGACCTGGCGGTCTGACAGCGCAAAAAGCATTTTTAGCATTACCTGTTATGACTTGATCAACTGCATCACAGCATGTACTAACAGCAAGCAGAGCAACACTTGCAGTGGCAGGTGATAGCACAACATCATTCCTTTTATCGACTATAGTACTCGCATTTTGTTTTAGATGATTTACCCAGTCGATTAATTGGTTTGAATGAACCAGTTTTACTAAATCTAAACTATCCTCCCTTTTTATCGGAGTAATTTCTATTAATCCATTTAATGTTTTTAATGAAGAATTAATCACTAAAAGTCTATCTGCAGATTCAGGATGATTTTTACCGGTATTATGTAACAGGAAATCTTCATGATAATAATAAAATGTTGTCATAAATATTAATATACTCTTTCTATAATTTATATCTTTGTTATAGTGGAAATTTCCACTTAATAACAATTGATGGGGAAATCAATCTATCACCTTCTTCGCGTCTTCTTACAAACAAGTCCTAAAATACGCCTTTTAGCTTTCTGGCCATTTGAATACCATATACGCACTCCTGAATCCGCTGAAAACCGATCCAAATACTTTGCGCACCAGGATCGCCATCTGATTTACGTCCTGAAAAACCACCCAATATTGCTAAATTCCTTAATACTGCATTCAGTGTAGGTACTTTTTTATCCAGTAAACCTACCTCCTTACACACATTTTTTTACTAATTAAATATGGACGACTTACAGAAATAACCTAAAAGTAGAGAAGTTAGTGAAATAAGGGGATACAGCTAATTGTACAAAAAACATACAATTACGTAAGTAATTGATTTTAGGTGATTATGATACTTGTGTGTCAAGGGAATGGGCTATAGCCCCAACAAATATTAATACATTTTACGTCGTTATTATTAAAGAAAAAGCATTATTATCAGAAATGATAAATTTATCTTCTACATTTATGGTTTGATCTTTTTTGATTATTGAACCACCTATACCAACCATTAGATTCAAATCACATAAATTAGTGATAGTTTTAGTGTTTTTATTAATAGATAGTTTAAGATTCATATTTATGCCACTAAACTGTTTTAAATCATTATAATTTAAAATGATATTATCATCTTTTGGTATGATTACTTTTTTATTACTTTTGTTGTGTCTATCAATGATATTAATGACACCTTCACTACCTAAAATATCCTCGAAAGAAGTATCTAATTTTTTTGGAATATATGTTTTATACTCATTTTCATTATTGTCCCTAGATATTTTAGTATCAACATGCTTATACTCTTGTTCAATACTTGATATATCATCCGTATCAAAATTTATATTTATAGATTCAACACATTCTTTTGTGATTTTGAGAAAATTCGGTGAAACATTTTCATAGTAACTATTTGGATTTTTTTGCTGACCATCAATGTTTTTTCCACCACTTGAAAATACGGATATAAGTCTTTCATTAAAGTAAGATTTATATCCATCATTGTGTTGTTCGTGTGCTCTTAAAAGCATATCTATATCATACTTTTTACAAAATGCTATAAACTGGTTCTTTGAAAAATCATATCGAACTTCTGAAGTGCTTTTAAATGCTTCAGAATATCCATCGAAGGGATCCGACCAAAGGATATTTATCTTTTGTGTTATTCCAACATCATCTTTTGTCTCTTTATCCAGAAGCTTATTAAAGCTTTCATAGTTTTTACTTCCATAATAATCTTTAGAGCTTAAATCAACTCTAGGAAGACCTCCATGCATAGCACATATTTTTAATTCTTTAAAATTAAAAAGTGCAATAGTAGGCATTGAGTCGAAAAAGTCGGCATAAAGTTTAATAAACTCTTTTGTCACACCATGACTTTTATATTTTTCATCAGTAGCTAAAAGGGTTAAAAAATTAAAAAGATATGACATGTCAGCATTGAGCATGGGAGACAAATAATTTTCATTGGTATCTTTTCGATATAACTCATGATTCCCTCTAAGAAGATGTATTTTATTGGGTAATAGATATTTTAGTAATATTATTCTATTAATTAGTTCTATCTTATCTTTACCCCTATCGACATAGTCACCTAAAAAAATTAGATTTATGTTGTCAAAATTATCCTTAAAATTTATAGCTTCTAATATGTGTAAAAAGGAATTAAGATCTGCATGTAAGTCACCGATGACATAGTATTGTTTTTCATCATCAGTAAAAGTAATATAATCACTGAAATTATCTTGTGACTTTATATCACTAACTTTCTTTATAATACTTTCAGACGTTGCTGTATTTTGCAATACAATCAATTCCTGTATAACTTTTGCAAATGCTTTAGCATCAAGAGTCAGTGTTCCACTAATGGCTTCTGTTACAAGCTCAGTTCTTTTTTCTATCGCTGGGAAATCGTTACCAAGTTTAATTTTAATCTGCTCTACGATGCTATCATCAGTATCTGATAAAATTTTTTTAAGAGTCTGCAAGTCTTCAACTTTTAATTCCCGTTTCATATCAACTTCCTCTTACCGTAAACTCTACATTTCCAACGTTTATAACGCCACCATCTTCTATTTTTACAAACTTACTTGTAATATCTTCACCGTTGTAAAATGTTTTATGAAAGTGATATACATTACCTTTTGCATCTTTTGCAGTGGGCGGGACATCGTAACCTTTTACAAACCAGTCACCACTATTATCTTTCATTATTTCAAATTGTTTGTTGTAAATCTCATTATGATTTCCAAATGTACTTTTAACTATCTCTCTTGTAATCGTTTGCGTTTGCACGATTAGTCTAGATTTTCCATTTGATTCTAATGTTATATGTTCTGATTTAGCTGGTTTTGGCTTTGTATTGAAAATTTTCAATATTATTTGATGAGCTTCTTGTGCAGTTGGCCTTTTAGAATAGTCAGGATCTAACATTTTATCAACTATATCACTTAGCTCTTTTGGTAGTGCTCCCTTAAAAAGTTTATCAATAGAAACATAGCCTGTTCTATTTAATATATCACTATCATAAGTGTCATTATCCAATGAGTGACAATAGGGTTGTCTACCACCAGTAGTCAGTGTATATATTATTTGTCCCATTGTAAAAACATCTGAATGGAAGCCTATATTTGATTCTTTTATATGTTCAGGAGATCTCCACTCCGCTGTTCCTGCTGGTCTAGAAAGGTTTAGTCCTGGTATTATACAGTGATCAAAATCTATAAGCTTCACTCGGTATCCCATACCAATAGAACTATCCGGTATAATAAAGAATTGTTCAGGCTTTAAATCTGAATGGACTACACCTTTTTTATGTACGGCATTTAATATACCCAAAGTTGACATGGCTAGATTTAATCTTGTCTTAATATCTGGCTTATCGTCTGCTTCATCGGGATCGGGCCATATTATTTTAGCTAAATCTTTGCCGCTTTCAAATGCTTTGGCATGAAAGTGAGTACCATGAGATTCAAAATATTCATAGTTTATTTCTATTATATTTTGCGGTAATTGCAATAGTGTATTTAAGACAGAATGCTGAAATTTAATAAAATCTTCCCAATCATCATCTAAATGTGTTGGCTCTTTAAATTGCTTTAAAAATATTTCTTTCCCATCATCTCTTTTTGCTTTATATACGATAGAAGCTCCATCATTTAGAAGTTTTTCTACTGTATAGCTATACTTTTTTCCTTGTAAACTCTCTTTCTCTTTTATAGTTGTACTTACACCAGTCCAATACATAGTTTATCCTTATGCTATTAGTGAGGCTTGTGAAACACTTTTACCTAAGGTTTCAAGTGCTTTAGAGAAATCAACATTTTTTAGTGCCTCTACAGGAGGAGTACCATCTTCTCCGATAGTCACATAGTTAACATATTTATTCGCATTATTTTTAATAGCGATATAATCATCATGTACAGGTGCAAACATATGCACATAAGTATGATTATCAGAAATCTGCTGACTTAAAAGTGAAATACCATCTACATCTACACCTAAAGTTTCTTTTAAAATCTTTTTGGGACTTGCATCTGTAAACAATATGATAGTACGTGTTCGTTCCGTCCATGCTGAATCAAAGCCATCTCTAGCAGCGAGATACATAGCATCCAATGAAGACTCTGGTTCATCTCCACCGCCACCTTTTTTAACTAACTCAACACACGCTATAATTTGATTGACTATCTCTTGTGGTTCTTGTGTCCATTCTCTCGATACATTGAGTTTGATCTCTGCAGAATCACTTTCCATATCGCCAAAAGAAAATACTCTAGCTCTCCAATCTTGGATGATTTTAGGATCTAGATTTTGAACAAATGTACCTATATTTTTTCCTATATTGATAATTGCTGGCCCCATAGAGCCAGTAATGTCTAATAAAAATATAATATCGACTACACCTTTTTTCTTTGACTCTTGAGTTCCTTCTATTTCTATGTTTTCTAATCCACCTAAATCTAATTCCATGGGGTATCCTTATCTAATTTTATGTTATCTATTTTTTCTTTGGCAAAGGGATTTATACTGAATCGTGCCTAGTAGCACCTGATTTCTCTTCTACATTTTCTACTGAGGTTAATCCGAAAAGTATTGAGTACAAGTCTTTATTAACTGACGTGCTATTGCCTGCTTTTCCACCACTTTGTTGAGATACTGATTTTCCGATTGTTTCTAAGAGTGTAGAATAATCAACTTGATCATAGTTATCTATAGGCTCATAAGAACAATGTTTAATCTCTTTAAATCGTCTATAATCAGGGCAATCTTGTCCTAAAAAGATTATTTTTATCTGTAAATCTTTAAGTTTTTGAATTAATTCATCATATTTTGTTAATTGTAATTCATATTGATCATTTGTACTTAAAGGCTCATTAGTGAATATAATGATATATTTGTGACATTTCTCTCTCCAATCATGATCTGCTGCTCTATCAACTGCAACAAGAGTTATTTCTCCTCCTCCTGTTTCAAGTTTTCTCTTTTCTTGAAGTGTTTGTTTAAAATATAGTACATTATCGGTTAAACTACATTTTGTAAAAAGTTCATTTCCATACAGTTCAAATCCGATTCTAAAATCAACTTTTTTGCCACTATTTTGTAAGCTGTTTATAAAACCATTTATATTCTTTTCAACACCATCTATAACGGGTTCCATAGATGCAGAATCATCTATAACAAAAACGATATCTACATTATTTTTACTGGTAGCCATCCCTTGACCACTACCCTCTATCTCTATATTCTCTAAGCCACTTAAATCTAATTCCATTTTTATTCCTTTTGATTAATTTTAATTACCACAATAAGGGCAAGATTTTTCAGTATTTTCAAAATCGCCTCCACAACTATTACACTTCTTATATATGTCTTTAACATTCATGTTTTTACCACAATTACTACATAGTGAATCGTCTGGATTTGTATGTGTTGTTCCACAATTTACACAGTCTACATAGAAATTATCTGATTTGACACAATGCGGACAAATTGTGAGTGAGCTTTCAAAATTCATTCCACAATCTTTACACTGCTTGCCTGTATCCTTGGTGTACATATCTTTACCACAACTGTGACAGATACTTTTTATTGGGTTTGTATGCTTAACCCCACAGTTGACGCATGTTACTAAATGGTCTTCACTTGTTGGTACAGGTGTTGGCACTGGGGAAGGTAATGGCCTTGATTTAATTAACTCTTCGTTTGCCAGCCCAAACGGTGTACCTATCAAAAACAGTATCCATAATCCAATTAATGTAACTTCTATAAAGCCTTTTTCACTTACATATCCAGCTATCATCAATACTAACCATCCAATAACAAATGTCCAAACGATAAATTTAGATAATAATATTTTTGATAAGAAATCTATCTTCAATATTAACCAAATTGGTAAATATATGAATAGTGTTGCAATAGGTATTAAAAATACCATAGAAATACTCATACTATCATCAAAAAAACTAAAAATTAAGAGTAATATTCCTTGAATTATTAGTGAACCGCATATTACATTCCATTGTTCTGAATTTATTGCTTTCATAATTACTTTTATTTATTTTTAAATATTACTAAGGATTCAATTTTTTCGTCACTTGTACCCAAGCTACTTAAAAAATTTTCGTTCATTTTTTTAAATTATTATTAATCGTTGTATCAAGGTAAAGCCACTTTACAAAACGATCAATCTGCTCTCGAAACTATTTTTTGTCGTAACATATCGGCTATTCCCGTATAGCATCAACAATGTTCAATCGAGTGCAGACACGATACTTATAACTAAAGCTGAAGTAACAACAAAACTTTTAGATGATTTCTGATGTTGCATCCGTATCTACTCCCAAAATCACACCTTTTCCTTAGTGCTTTATCTTTACATCTTGTCTATTTTTGCATTTATGACAAACAAAACTTGAAGACATCACACTGTTTCCGCTTCCTCCACTTGAAAAGTTTTTGGTCGTGCCACTTACATATCCACAACTCTCACACTTTTCTTTGTACATTCCACTTCTTCCATCATCTTTTGTAATTACTGCTCCACTTATAACTACTGCTGCCATTTGAAACTCCTTAAAAATTTTAAAATTCTATTGTCAAATTAATCCATGATTCCGCACCTGCTTTTATTAATAAACAAAAACATAGCAATTTCAATATAAAACTGACACTAAGAATGCTCGGTAAGCATAACCTTTATTTGTTAAAAAATAGATAAACCTCCTTGTTTTTTAATGTTTTTTATCCTATTGAGTCGATGTCTGAAGTATTCAGGAAAAAATTGTAAAAAACAATACTTGACGCATTTAAGCTTTCAATCTGGTCTCAGTCCCCCGTCAGATAGTCATCCCTTTTTTTCCATTTTTTATTTCCTACATTCAATACTTTGAGGCGTTTTTAATAGCTCAAAAAAGAACTGGTATGCCCAAGTTTATTTTCCAAGTAGTCATTTAAAATTGCCTGAATTCAAGTGTTATGACTTTGATATTATGTTTTTGCTTAATCAAATCATTTTTGCCTCTTTTTTAAAACATTGAGACGACAACTATCCTAACATAGGGGAGAAATAGGATAATAAGTTTGGATAATTTTCAAAAATTTAATACTTTTTTTCCCGTCTTTAATACAGACTATACCTCTTTGTTCATCTGTAAATTTAAGTTCTTGATTCTTATCTGAATACCAACATAAATTTTTATATTTAAGCCTTTCACTTTCAATAAAGACCTCTTTATCAGTATTTTTTTGAGCAGTTTGATATTTTGTTTGTTCTTTATAATCATCCTTATTTACTTTATTGGTATTAAGGTTTTCATCTAACAAATATGCTGTCTGACCAAAGTTTGCAAAAATAAGATATTTATCATCAATCTTGATTGTAGAGAGCAAAGGAATAAAAATTGTTTCATTAAAAAATTCCAATATTTTGATAACTTTAAGATGGTGAATATCAAATATAAATATTTTTTTATCAAATGAAGCAGCTGCAAAATATTGTTCATTGATTTTAACTACACAAGCAAAAGGGTAATCATGACCTGAGTAAACATCTACAATCTTATAGCTATCTCTAGCTATCTTATTTATTGCTATTCCTGATGTAAGGATATATTCTTCATAATCATGACATAAAGCCATATTTTTCAGATTTTCTTGTTCGAGTGGATTGTATTTTAAATCAATTTCAAACTGTTTAATTGTGTTGTCTTTGGAATAAGTAATGAGTTCATTTTTCTCTTCATCATAGGAAAACCCAAGCACTTCATCATTATGAATTTCATCAAGTTTATAAACCTCTTTATAATCTCGCAATATTCTAAATGCCCTTTGGCATGACACCGTGGCTATATCACCATTACTAAGTTCTTGAAGGTAAACAGGACTTCCCCCATGACCTTTTATAGTAGCTTTTTTCTCAAGTGTTTTAGCATCTCGAATTACCACATCTCTATCAATTAATCCACCATAACAAAATAAATCACCATTTTTAAGCTTGATATAGTTTTTATGTGTTTCAACTCCATCTAATTTCGATATATCTTTTTTTTGAGTATTTATAGCATCTATTCTGTCAAGTTCATCTATTTTTATAAAACTATTTTTATCATAGATTAAATTACTTTTATTTGTAAATATTGATAAATTATTATTTTCTATTTTTATACTTTGAATATCATCTTTGATTTGTATAATATTACTTAAAGGATCGATGATATACTTTTCTCTTCTATTTACATCTTTTAGATAATCCCAATTTACTTTCCCATCATCTTGATACTTTTCCGCATCTATACTAAGGGGTGAATCATCACCATGTTCAATAGATAACTGAAAAAATATCTTTGAGCTATCCCAATCTTTATTACCTCTTTTCAATATATCTTTATTTGAAGTGATAAAATTATCAAATATATAAAATTTTTCGTTTAGAGATTTTAGATTAGGATCACTATTCATTCCTTCAGCTTTAGCGAGTGCATAATCTTCCATGACTTCTTGTGCACGGTTCAATTTAAACTTCTTCATAAGAAACTCAAAGTCAGTAAGAAGTTGCAGTGACTTTTCTTTCTGATTAGACATAATAAGCTGATAGGGTAGCTCTGTTAGCGCTGATTCTAATGAAGCACCAATATTTAGTTTTTCTAGCTCTTTTTTATCTTGCTTGTAAACTATCTCATAGAAGTTAGCTAATCTTGCATGCATATCTTCTTTTGTTGTCTGCTTTGATTTATCTGTTATAAACGTATTATCTTTGTCTTTGGTGAAGTTAAGGTTTAATCTATAGGCTCCTTCATTAAACTTTCTATGAAAGAAGCTTATCTGATCGACGCCATCTACCTTTTTTATTGATAGGTAGTGACTTATCTCTGAGTAGAGTCTTGCCCATATAGCGGTTGGTACTCTATGAGGTCTTGGGTAAAACTTATTACTGACATCATCAATGATCTCTTTTTCTTTTTCTTGACTTAGAATGTCAAAAAGCTCTGCTTCTGGTAGTCCATCTTTACTACAGGCTATATAAGCTAATGCGTTGTTTATAACGGGTAGTGAATGGTATGAGTGAGTGTGTAATCGATTAAATAGTCTAGTGATTAATTCATCTAAATTTTTTGGATACTTTTCTTTATCTACATCGGTATAGCTATTCCAATTATATGCCTCTTCTAGTAGTACTTTCAAATACAGTGGTGAACCTGGTTGATTGGATGAGCATGACTGATTGAACGCTTCTAGTATTTTCTCTTTTTGAGATGGTGTAACAGTTTTTTTATTTTTCTCTAGTGTTTCATCTATCATTGAGCTAGCTTCATCACTACTAAAGGCTTCTAGAAAGAGAAAATGACTTTCACCTTTATACTTTTGTTTTAGACGAAGAAGATAATCGATACCTTGGTATGTGCCTGGCAGGGTTGATATGATGATGCTAACGTTATGTGGTAGCGTTCTAGGTAACCACTCAAGTCTATCGCTTAGCATAAACTGGTCAAGTGCATCGATGAAGAAGATGAGTTGTTTGTCTTCGGGGCAGTGTTCAAATAGGTATGATAGTGCCTTACTTAACTCTTTTATATCACGCATTATCAGAGCTTTACTTGACATTTTTATATCACTCATAACCAGCGTTTTACTTGACTCTTTTATATTACTCATAACCAGTGGTAATTTTTTGTCTTCCTTATGCTTGTCATCTACTTGAAATTTTTTTATAAAATAATCAACATTTTTTTCTATGTACTCATCTATGATGTTTTTTAAATCGACTTGCTTTATTAGTTCATTATAGAGTGATTTATACAGGTTGATTGGGGTCGATGAGAGCTCACTTGTTCCTACGAATCGATAGGCTATCGTTGTTTCTTCAGTGTTTGTATATTTATTTTGTGCCTCTGAAAGTACTTTCGCCATCAGTGCGGATTTACCACTGCCTGAGTCTGCGTGTATAACTAAGGGTGAGGTCGTTTCTTTATCTGAGATATACGCAGCAACTTTAGCGATAAAATCTTCTCTGCCGACAAATATCTTAGACTTTTTTTCTTTGAATGCTTTTTGTTGCTCTAGCTCTAAAATATTGGGGTCTTGTACGTCTTGAGCCTTATAGCGTTCTATCTCTTTTTTAAGTGAACTGAATATGGTCTCTTCAAAGTCCGCACAGAATTTATCTAGGTGTTCTTGGGTGACGCTATCTTGTGTGCGTGCAAGGCCTGTGTTCAAAGTCAGTTTATATTCTTTGGTGTTTTCTGCTGGCAATTCACTTTTTATCTTGTTTTGCAGTGCTTGATGAAAGGGTCTGATATTCTCATCAAGTCTATTTTCTGTGGCGTTTTCAAAGTCTGAAAAATGTTTGACGGTTATCTCATAAGCGGCTTTTTTATCCTTTGGATTTTTGCTGTTATGCTCTTCTATCTCTTTTCTGAATATCTTATCTTTTGCTTCTAGTGTGGCGAACTCATCTTCACTCATGCTATCTAGATTGGTAAAGTCTCTTGAATAGAAGTAAATATCTTTTTTAGCGATAGCTTCATTATCAAACAAGCCTTCGACAATCTCTTGCTCGGTTGCTGATTTTATATATTTATCTTTTTGTTCATTTGTTAATATCGTTTTTAGTTCATTCTCTATGGCTGATTTAAACGCATCTCTAAGCGTTGCTTCGACATCTCCCCAGTATTTCCATTCTTTATCTTCTTCTTTTATTCTTGTTTGTAGTAGGTATTGGGCAGGAATAGCGTTTGTATCTTTTTTATACCACTGATTTATATATTTTACTTGCTTACTATCACCGGCATATTTATTGAGTATAACGTCTTTTACTTGTTCAAATTCTATCGCTTCGACATTAGCAGGAAGTGGTACCCACCCATAGCGTTCACCTAGCATAATGGCGAAGTTTGGGTTGAGTGCATTTTTACATCGCTTGACTTCATCGATACATATTTGCATCGTCTTTTGGTCAAAGCCTGCTTCAAAGCTAACTCCCCACCTTAAATCGATGGGCTGGAAAGAGAAACCTTCTTGCTCACAATACGCCCTAATTTTAGGAAAAACTTTCTTTTGAAGTTCATCACGCTCTGCTCTCATGTCATTGAACGTTGAACTTAAAAATAGTCTGAATGTTTTTGAATTTGACATTAATTTTCCTTTGGGATTATTTGTGATAGCAACAAAATATTTATGTTAATTAATAAAGGTAGGATGCAAAGGTGCGGGACAAGTATTGTATTAACCTATTTTATTATTTCTGTAAATAGATATTAGTCTCTCTTAAGCCACAGAGTAATTTGTATTAAATTTAAAATAGCCTCCAAAAAATTAGGAAAAAATTGAAGGTTTATTGTTTATAATTTAATTTTTTCTATTTATTTTCACTAACCGTTAATTCTAAGCTTGGAATTCTCATGATAGTTTCTATATCATCCGATTTATAGTTATGCTCTATCGCTTCTGAAACTTTATCCAATTCTTCCCAACTCACAATACAGGCATGAAGCTTTTTAATTTTATCTTTTTGTTTACCATCTTTTTGTTTATGTCCAGACAAATCCTTAGTCTCACCGAGTAGTTTATCTATCGACATCACTTTCCAACCATTTAGAATGTGAAATGCATTCCAACGCTTATGCTCGACTTTTCCCAGTTGCACTATTTCCTCTTCACTTAGTTTTATTGCATAATCATTATCTTTTAAATTCATCTCATCCCAGTTTATTTCCGTTGCATCATAATTAAAATATTTTTCAGAAATTGAATTCTTAAGGGCTTCATAATTATTTTTAATTATTGATGACTCTAAAAAATTATTGATAAAATATTTTTTTATCTCATTATGCTCCAATAAGTATCTGTTTGAATCTTTCGTGAACATATTCAATTCATCCCACTGCACCTCTTTTGATATTTTTTTATTTTTATCTTTATATCCATGTAATTCATTATATTGTTTATTATTGATTTTAGCTTTATTATCCAATACTTCATTGATGACAATATTGTAGTTACAAGTTTTGTCTATTTCACCAAAGGTTCTTACCTGTTTAAAGACAGTTGGTTTGTTAACATCCTTATCATTATCATTATCTCTATTCATCACACCTGCAGTATTAGCAAAACTATTGGAGTAAATGGCAATATCAATATTATTTGACAGGATCTCATCGTTATATTTTCTAAGCAGCTTCATAAGGTTAGAGAGTGATTCAAATTCATCTTCGTAGGCGATTATGAGTTGTGTATATTCACAAATATCCTTTTTTACAAAATCACCATCATCTATAAACTCTATGTTCCAGTATTCATTAAATGAAGTATTTTTTCTTTCATCTTTATCTATACCTATATTATATTGCTTTATGAATTCATCAAGGATATTTGCATTTTTATCTGTGTCAGTATCATATACCACAGTTACTTCAATTGGAGTTTCATTGTAGAAGTGCCCAAGATGCAATGCATGCACTAAAATATTTTCACCCAATTTCCCAAAGCCGAAGATAGCAATCTTTACTTTTGTATTTTTATCTTTAATTTTTGCAACATCTGTAAAAACATTACTACCTAACAAATTCTGCGCATCTCCAAACAGAATTTTGGCCGAGTTTGTGTTGACGTTGAAAATTTTCACATCTAATTTCTGACTATCTTGAAAATCTTTTGCCATAAAAAAATCATAAAACTCATTGTGAATTAAATGGACATAACATAATATTTTTTTCTCAATATCCTCTTGTATACTTGTAAGCGTGGAAATTATTTCCATATTTGTAGAGTCGGAATCTGTCACTATGGTCACATATTTTGCATTATGTATTTTTGCCTTTTCGAGAGCCTCTTCATGTTTAGCATCTCCGAAAATAATCACAGCACCTTTACTTTTTAACAAACCCACATTGGTATTATTTTTGTTAATTTCTATAAATACAAAAAGTTTACCATGATCTTTATGCGATGCATCTTCAGCCTTTTTCATCCAGTCAAGTCCCAAAACTTTACCTTTACTACCTGCGCCAATAATTACAATATGACCCTTACCTTTGCTAAGTAATTTTATTTTGTCTATAAAGATATGTGCAACGGCTAACATAACCGCCCATATTGTAGCAGCAGCTGACAGCCACCTTCCTAATTCCAAGACCCATGGTATACGTGTATCAAGACTAGGTGTTTGCAGATCAAATCCAAAAACTCTTATCGAATAATAAATATAATCATGCCAACTCCCATGAAGTGAGTTCTCCTCAAACATCATTTTAAAACCAACAGTGTCAAGTGCAAGTGCAACGATTGTGAATAGAATAAGTCCAAAACTCCACTCATTTTCTTCAAAAAAATTATGCATTCTTTTGAAAAAAAATTTAGATTTAATATTTTTTTTAGCCATTGTTTTCTCCTCTGGGATATAGCAGAAAGTACTGCTTAATAAGGGTATAAAATTTATTTCTATTTTTAATAGTTATAAGTAAAAATATCTGAAAAATATAGTGGATCCTGCATTTGAGTCAGTAAGTTAACATTATAACTTACTTACTTACTTACTCAAACGATGACTCCGAAGAAGTTAAAAATGCATATTTTTAACTTATTGGAAAAAATATTAATACATTTTACATCGTTATTATTAAAGAAAAGGAATCATTATCAGAAATAATAAATTTATCTCCTACATTTATAGTTTGATATTTATTGATTATTGCACCCATGACACTGTATATGTAGATAAAAAGAGCAAAGAAAATACCAGTATAAGAAAGTGAAGATACTGATTTAATTAAAACATTAGAAATAATTCGAAGCTCAGTAATTGCTCTTACTGCACGTAAAATATTCAACACTATTAATGCTCGAAAAAACCCAAAAATGTCCTGCCGAAGGAACAAATCTAATGGCAACAACATAGACACATAATATTATTTTTTATACAACCATTAACCAATGGAGGATTGTAAAATATTTCCACTCCAATTAATAAAGCATTTATTAGTATAGGTAACATTGCTAAATAGTTATGAATGAACTATCTTTGTTATATTTAATATCCAATATTAATTTTATAATAACCATGAAATGGTAAAGACATTAAACTACTTTTTTACTTTATTAATAGTCCTTCTTACATCAAAAGAAACTTTAAACTTTGGTAATAATTCAATTCTGAACCAAAAAAAACGGAAATTTACTCTCATAAAAACTCACAATTATAGATAAAATAAAATATTCTACACATAAAGACCATAAATCACTATAAATTTTGTTTAATAATTTAAGGTACAAAAGATTTGGCTCTTCCCGATTTCGCG
>DAOUSL010000071.1 GCA_030627235.1 Thioploca sp. | reverse complement strand
TCTTTCTGAAATCTACTGAATATGTCATAATCTTTTACGCTTTCTAATATTTTACTTGGAATATTATATCCTATTTATACTATTTTTGCTATATCTTGTTCGAATCAGGATTCACAGGATTATATGATTAACAAGATAAAAACCAAACAACACCAACAATCCCATCCTGAAAATTCTTATATCCTGTGAATCCTGATTCAGACAAGTAGACAAGTAACAGAGTATCTACATGGCTGACAAGTTTTATGTACATTTATTTATCTCATAGGTCCTATATGCAAAACTTCACCTTTCCAAGGATCAAGACTGATTTCAATAACTGAACCACCACCGGAAACGTAATCACTATAATTTAACCCTTGCAACCAGTAATGATCACGAAAAAAACCACGTCCAAAACTATCATATGTTTTTATCCAACGATACCATGGAGTATCAATTCCTATATAAGGATTCCATATCCAGCCTTCATTTTCATTATAGCCTTTTTCCTTAAGGCAATTTTCGAGTGTTTCTGCTTGCTCATAGCAATTTTGTTTACCAAGTATATTTCCAATCCATGGAGAAATATATTTATCAATTCTTTGACTTTTATTTGTCATTTCCTTCAAGCAAGCACGAAAATCCTCTCTAACTTTTCCAGTATCTATGATTAATCCGAATGGATCAACAAAATTAACAGGATCATTCAAAACATACCCATAAAGATTAGTATCCCCACCCTCAAACAAAATCGGGTCTTTAGCTGTCCAGCGTCCAGTCTCAGGATCATAATCCCTTGCTCCAAACCGAACTAAACCAGTATCAATATCATAAAGCCCACCAGCAAATCCAAATGGTTGAAATCCAGGATTAGTATCCAAGACTACATTTCCAAAAGCATCATAATCCATACGTTGGACAACTGTACCATCAACAATATCAACCACCAATCTCGGACTACCCAAATGGTCACTCAAGATACGATAAATACTTCCATCTTTGAGCATATAATCTGGCACATTAGATTTAGAACCATAAACAAAACGTGTCACCACATCGCCACTAACACCCAATTCAGCAACCGGATTTAAGCTACCTTGATACAAAAAGCCCTGTGTAAAGTTACCGTCAACCAACTTACCAATCCGCCGATTCCTACCATCAACAATATACTCAATCTTTTTATCTGTTAGCTCAACAGTGCCAAGATTACCAAACGCATCATATGTATAAGTAATATCACCTTTACTGAGCAGTTCACCATTTGCGGTATATTTATAACTAGTATCACCATACCGAACTAAACGATCTTGTTCATCATAATCACCAACAACAAAATCAAAATCTATACCAGCACTCAAACGATTACCATTACTATCATAGGTATATTCTTCAATTAGATAACCATCTTTAGCAACTTCTATTAAACTCCCACCCTCATCATAGACATAAATATAGCTTACTTCAACACCTTCTATAGTCTCATTTTTTTCAACAATTCGACCCAAGGGTTCATAAATATATTTAGTTTGATAAAGTGCAGACTCAGCATAAGTTGCGGTTACAGTTTCAATTTCTGCAAAACTATTGTTAGTACGTTGAGTTGCTAAATCACCTAAACGAGTATCTGTTAAAACTCCAGTTTGCTTATGATAATCCAAAGCCAAAAATCCAGAACGAGTCAATAAACCATCAGCATCATATTCATAATCAACAGTATGGCTACCATTAACTTGACTTGAAACAACTCTAAAATTATTATCATAAGTCAAACTTACTTTACCAATTACTGGACTTCCAGCTCCCCAAGTTTCGGATAAAGCTAATGAACCGTCATAGGTATAAATCAATTTACCCATTGGCGATTCAATACTATTCAAATTTCCAGTAGTATCATATTGATAATTAAATTCACCTTTGGGGACAGTAATAGCATTCAAACGTCCACTTGTTTCACCATAATCAAACGATATTATACGTTCATCTGGACGAATAACTTCAACTAACTGTTTGTCTAAATTATATTTATACTCAGTTTGTGGTTCGGGTATATTCTCCAATTTTGGTGGTGTATATTCAGCTTGCAAATCCATCGGTGTATATGCAAAATCATGGGCTGGCCGACCCGGTGGAGTTATACTCGTTACATTACCGTTGGCATCATAACTATAATTAATCTCACGCCTATCCACCAAAGTTTGGGTTGTAACTCGACCAACTGCATCATAAATGAAGCTGACAGTTCCACCCATTACATCAGTAACCTCACTAATGTAACCATTGTCATCATAACTAATTGTAGCAGTTCGTGCATCGAATCCATCACCAATTCTTGTTTCAATTAGGCGACCTCGTTCATCATAATTACTATAAACATCTGCTAAATAAGAGGTATGTTCCCGAATAACTCGCCCTTTGTCATCAAAATAAGAAACACTTTCTCTACCAGCCGCACTTGTAGTAGTTATTTTTTTGGCATTGACATCATAAACACTGGAACTTGTATGACCATTGACAGTTACTTTTTCCGTCAGTTTTTGCAGACTTAACGGATTATTTTCATCTTCCAATTCCACTATCCGCTCAGTGGTTATAGCTGAAACTAAACCATTGGGAGTTTCTACCAGCAAATTAGTTGCTAACGGTACTTGCATTCCAAAGCGTCCCAATTCTGGACCTTCTTCAAGAATAATTTTAGTACCATCGGCTCGTTCACTGAGGCTGAATTTGTTATCATCTTCAGTTTTACGTGTAACAATAGTTTGAGTGCCATCCGGTGCAGTAGTAATACGTTGGAAAGTACCATCATCCAAGGTTGCAACATTAAAACCAGAAACACGTCCCATTTTACTTGTCATAGTAACGAGATAACCATTAACTTCAGGAATTTCTGACCGCTCTAATTTCCAGCCTCCCTTAGCAAAATTTATATCTTCAACCAACAAACCAAGGGCATCATATTTATACTCAGCTATATGGTTGCGTGGATTAGTGAATTGGGTTAAAAGTCCATCAACGGTATATTCCATTTGATGAATTTCAGCAGCCGGATTTTTAACCGAAGCAAGATAGCCGTTTGCATCCAAAGCTAATTCAGAGCGTTGTCCATATGGTGCAACAATAGCTAGTGGCAAGTTATTGGTATTACGTTCAATTGTAGTAATATCACCATCAATATCTTCAATCGTAACTAAAAAGCCATTCAAATAAGAAAACGTATAGATTGTATTATTAGTCAAGCTGTCTATAGTACGCAAGTGACGACCAGTCCTATTAAATTCATAGACTAAACCACCATCTTCTGAAGCAATAAGAATTTTTCCATCTTGTTTTATTGGAATAACTTGCCTTTGTCCTCCATTACCAAAATATAATATTTCCGCATTGGGATCATAAGCATGGTGAACATCAATCGTCCATTCACCTAAACCAGCATTGCGTGGAAACCAACCACCAATATCAACTTTGTATTCTTGCCAACCCACAACTTCTTGTCGGGCTGGAATACTTGTATTGATTTCAGCAGTTGTACTGATACATCCAAAACTACCTTCAGGATTTTCTGTGGAACATTGAACATCAATTAAAAATTGAGTTATTTCTGGTGGTACTTCATAGACACCATCATAAACATAGCCAATACGAACTGTGGCTTCATGACGGCCTTGACCATGTAAACTACGTCCATAACCATCTTTGCCATCCCATTCATAAGTATAACGTGGAGTATCCAACGAGCTTTCTGGGTTATCTTCCAGTTTATCGGAAAATACTTTGCTAATTCTTTGGCCTCCAATACTCACTTCTAATTTGATGCGTTTAGGAGTTGGCACAGAACTATCTTGCAACGGAATATCTAATTGATAATTTGCATTGCGTCCAGCAGTGCGACTGCTCCGATAATTTAAGTTAAAGGCTGCACCAACAACTGGGATGGTTTCTCCTAAAACTTGGCGTTCTGCTTCGATAATACAGCCATTTTTAACACATGGATTTTCACCAATATCCTGTAAAAGTTTACCAGCCGTACTTGCGATCTGACCAAGTTTTATTCCTAATTTTTCAAGGGTTTTTAAAGGCCAATTTAGATCGAAGTTGCCTAATTTATCAATCATCACTCGCCAAAAATCTTTGCCAGCTTGTGGAAACTGTTTAGCAATTTCTCGTTTTTCTGCTTCGCTAATACCTAAATCATTATCTGCAAAACCATCACCAGTGGTATCCAAGGTGGCAATACCGTTATCAACACCCAAAACTTTGATTACACGTCCATCAGCAGTCGGTATCCATCTTGACTGATTGGTATCATCTAGTCGTCCAAGTGGTACGATAGTTCCAGTATCAAAACCAAGGAAATTATCAACATAAAAGGGAATTGATTGACTCAATTTAACATCAGTTCTACTATTATTATTAGCGACATTAATTGCACTAACATTTACCGCATAAGTGTAACCACTACCTGATGGCAAAGGTGCGGGCATAGCGGCCAAGTCATTATCATTGATAGTATATTCTGTGATTGATATATCTAACTGATCTAACTGAGTTCCATCAGATAAAGTTGCAGTCGTACCTTGTGGAAAGAATAGAGTCGATTGTCGTGATGGTCGGTCAAGTTCAGGATTAAGTTCAAAAATCGATGTAACTTCTGAGCCTTGTACCACTTGCATTGGTTCAGTATTTGTTACACCAAGATCAATGGTTGATACTTGAGATAGTTCAATCGGTGTCAATACCACATCATTAGCCCAAAAGAAACCTTGAGTTTCCGTATTCACTTGACGTTGAGATGATAAATAACCAGCTTTGGTATAATTTATAGCAAAGGATTCGCCGCCATTCACTGCTAGAGAAAATGTACCATCGCTCAAGGTGCGTGTTTGCCCAAATTCAGAACGGTTAAGCAAAGTTATCGTGACTTCTGACAGTGGTTGACCATTACGGTTTGTCACTCGTCCACGTAAAATTGCCAATCTATCTGGATCAATAGTGCCTTCTACAACTTCAGTTTGAATTGGATCATCACCAGTATAAAGAAATTCAGCCATTGATGCTGAGGTACTTATTTCAGTCGAGGACAGTGGTGTAGTTGTCAATAATATTTCTGGTGGTTCTCCAAGATAATAAATATTTTGCCGTTCACCAGTGGGATAAATAACTTCATAATCATCAATTGCATCACCATTAACATTATTAATCTGAGTTAAAGAGAGAAAATCAGTTGGTGTGCCGGGAATAATTTCAGCTGCTAATTGGCCTTGATAAGTTATGCCATTGAGTATTAAAGACAGTGAATTATCGGCATTAATAATAATAGTTTCAGCTCCAATACTTTCTAAATAACGTTTTAAGGCTTCTTGAGATGGTTCGTTGCTTGTGCCGAAATAGTAGAAAGTTTGTTGATCACCACTTGGGTAAGTGATTAAATAATCTTTAATTCCATCGTCATTAATATCAGCAATTGGTTTAATAATTGGCTCGTTAGCGGATGATGTACTTTGTATTATTTGTTCAGATAGTAAACCTTTATGTGTTTCTCCACCTATAACAAAAGAGATAAATCTATCTTCAAAATTAATTGATTCAGCACCTAATCTTTGCTGCAACAAAACCCTTAAAGCATCCTGATTAGAAATCAAAACCTTAATGAATTGTTGGGTACTATGAGTTCCACCTTGATTATCAGTTACCGTTAAAGTAATTTGATAGTCACCCGGTTGTGTGTATGTTATTAAAGAATTAACACCCGGTGGAATGACTTGTTCATCACTGCTTTGCCATTGGTAGTTTGTGATACGATTACTTGGTATGGAAGACGAAGCATCTAAAGTGACGTTCAATGGTACATTACCAGTATTAGGTATAACTGTAAAACTAGCGGTAATCGGTATTATATTAATACTTTGAGAAATATTACTAGAAGGTTTTGGTTCTCCAGCTGAATCAATGAATGAAGCTCTAATCAAATCAACTCCATCTCCTCCACCTATGGTATATGTAAAGGAAGCTTCACCATTACTGTTGGTTGTCGTACTACCAGTAATACCAATATTAGGACTGCCTTCCAAAATTTCAAAATTAACCAAACGATCTGATACCCGTTCACCGTTCTCATTTGCCACTACAGCAATAACAGTATGAGTGTCACCTACTTCATTGTTAGCACTATCTGGTTTAAGGAACATGCCTTCATTGATGATTGCAGTACCTGAAAGAACAAAGTAAGCAAAGAAAATATCGTCATCATTACTAGGATTTTTAGTAAAAACTGAAATATTTTTATCATTAGATGATATAAACGGTAATAATGAATAAAGTTCATCGTCTGTACGTGAATAGGTTGGATGGGCTAAAGGATCAATTGGATTGTCATTTGTATCATATAATCCTCCGACTGTGACTAATTGTCCATCTTCATCATAATTACCATCATCTGCTCCACCTGCAGAAGAAGTGATTGTTGTATTATTGACAGTAATTTTACTATATTGGTCAGATGTTATTGAATGAGAAATTCCAAGTCCAAAATCAGCTTTTGAATCAATTGTATTAGGATCAATTTCATTGAATGTTATTACGAAGGTTTCTCCTTTAGTATCCTGTCCTCCAAATAATAAAGATATTGTTTGCTTAGGAACAGTCAGGTCGTTAAAAATAACAACCAAGATTTCACCGTTAATATTTTTAGTATTAACTTCTTCAAAAATGAAATTTATAGTCTTGGTAGTGTATGAATCAATAATAGGTTTTACAATGTTGGTCACTTCTGCTTGAACGTTGTGAAAAAAATTCTCATTAAAGGAAGCATCTTGTGAAACACTTCTATCCCACATAATGGAGTTTCCATCAATTGTAATATCACCATCATTGATAATTGTTTGTCCATGGCTTGCAGCAAGAACATAAGCCTTATAAACGGTAGAATCATCATTCGGTTTTTCAACTTCAATAGTGTGGGACAAATCATTTGAACCACCTGCATCAACTGAAATTGAAAAGTTACCAGTTACTGAATAAAACTCTGAAAGGGCGGCATTGGCTTGCCAAGGTGTTAGTAAAAAAGATGTTAATGTAAATAGCCAAAAAAATGTTGGTCTCATAAAAAATGACTCCTTAAATATATAATTATAAAAAGTGAATATTAGCACCAAAAATACTATATTAAAATTATTTCATTCCTAAAATCCACATTGGGAATGCCTACTAAAATATGTTCTAGAATGAATTCACGGCAAAAATAAAAGAGTTGCGTATGATGATGGGTTTAACTCAAACTGAATATGGGGAAATTTTTGGTAAAACAAGCGGTATTTTAAACATGTTATTTATAGTATATTATTTCCATAATGTTAATTAATTATTTAAAATAGAAAACACTTAATATTTTAGCAATAGTTTATATAGTTTTAAAACTTACAAAATTAGATTTTATAAGAGCTTTACAAAACTATTCGAACTATTGATCTTAAAAAATACATTTTTTTTAATTTTTTTAATTATGTCAATATAGTTTAACAGATTGTTAAACACCAATATAACCATTTAACAAAAAAGTAAGCATATATAAAATATACTGTATATCAATATGTTATAAATTATGATAATGCAAAGAATTATAAATATGAAGAAAAAGATAGAGAGATAGTTTTATAGATTGTTAAATGCTATTAGCCTATTTAACAAAAAATAGGATTTACGCATTGATAAAATAGAAAATATATATTTCTAATATATCAATTATTTATTAGAAATTAATTTATAAAATTTATGAAAATACATAAAAATTAACCATCATAAAATATTGTAAGAGATTGTATTTAAACATTTTCATAAAATATACTTTCTGTCAATGCGTAAGTCCTAATTAATAAATTTATTGCTACTAATTTTGATCCAGTAACAGAGTATCTACGAGTAATATGTGTATTATATACGGATTACGAGTTTGATGCTGGTGCGTAATGAAGGTATTCCCAACCGCTGATGCCGTTGGGAACGAGTAAAATAATCAAAACCCGTTAATAATCCCCAATTCCTCACTCCGGCATCTGATAAACAATCTGTTTTTCACCAGTGCCATACAATATTTCAAAATCACTAATCTCATCGCCATTTAAATCAATAATTGAATTAAACTGAATGCTACCTGTAGGAAAACCAGTTGCACTGACTGCATAATCAAACAGACCTTTAAATCTAAAATCATCATCAATTATCAACAGAGTTCCATCTTCATAAAAAACTACCGATTCATTGCCTGGCATATTAGTAAAAAACTGCTGTAATTCTTGGGAGTATTTAGCAGTAGGATATAAATTTTGCTGACGATTTATATTACTGGCATCTTTAAAAATTAAACCTACATTCAACACTCCTGGTAATAAAGTTAAAGTATAATGAAAGCCAGTTGCTAAAGAATTCCAAGTGGTTTTAGTTTTTAAAGCTGGGGTGGTAATATAACTTAAAGTATCATCAACTGGAATCGTAATATCCCCATTTTCTGCCACTGTAAAATTATCCAATCCAAAATCATGTAAAGCTATTTCTAAAGTAGTCTTATTCTGAATCAATGGTTTATCTGGTTGGGAAATATCAGTTGGTGGGATAAAAAACATAACTTGCCGATCACCATTGGAATAGGTCATTTGCACATCTTCAATCCCATCCGCATTTTTATCAGCTATAACAAGTAATTGAGTTGGATAATCAGAACCACTACCAAGCTTAATATTATAATCTAATTGAGCCGAATATATAGTTGAACCTATCATTACCGTTGCTCTACCACCATTAGAAAGACTTACTTCAGTAGCTCCTGGGAAAGCCTGTAAAGTAGTTTCTAATTCCTCTTGATTAGCTGCGGTTGGATATAAAAACTGTTGATAACGTTTATTATTATTGGCTAAAAATCTTAATATTAAGGCAGAATCTGTATTTTCTATACCAATTGGTACGGTTGGATCAATTACTTGCACATATAAATTGGGTCGTAATTTTACTTGTCTATCAATCGTTATTACTCCGGTTTTATCTACCACTAAGTTATTAAAACCAAATTTATTTAATTCAGCTTGTAATGCTGGTAAATTTTGTAAACTAGGCTGGGCTATAACTTGACGACCTTTGGGAGTAATAAATGTTACGCTACCATTATCATTAATCGTCATACTAGCTGGTGAATCAACTTGAGATACTGAAACAGGTAACAGTACCATATTCTCATTTTCCATTTCCAAGAATAACTGACCAGTTGTTAACTGAGTAAATGGTTCTAAATTAGGAATCAAGTTAATTTCGTCTAGTAAGTTAGTATTATCTGGTAAAATATTGGCGGATAAGTCAATTACCCCATCCGGATGGCAAGATTTATCTTGCTGGCAACCTAAAGTTTGCACTCCAATAGTTAGAAAGGTCTTGGTTAAATCACTGCCAATCGGAATAGTTTCACTAATAAACCTTACTCCTTTACCTAATTTAACCGTGGAATTTAATTCACTGCTAGTACCAATAATAACGTTTTCTAATTCTGTATCATTGGCAATTGTGGTGTTAATAGTTGCTGGAGCAGTAGGGAATCCAATAATTTTACCTTGAACTATGCCTCCATTAATTATAGCATTGCTAAGTAGTTGGACGTTTTCAAGTATGCCATCATTATTAATCGTATTAGCTAGTTTCCCGCCTTCCACTATTGTATCTGGCTTGATTTGAACATTGGATAATAGTCCTTTATTCAAAATAACTCCAGATACTGAACCACCAATTACAGCTCCATTGGCTTCAATTATATAATTATGTTGGTTTTCTCCAGTATTATTTATAGTTGTGGCAATGAAATTAAATAATACTTGATTGCTAGTTATAACTCGGTTGTTAGAACTGTTCTGATCAAAACTGGTGGTTGTCACGGATATGATATTGTCTAGCAACGCATCTTCTTCTTTGGGAATTATAATCAATGTGGCTAACTTGCTAATTCCTGCTTTCATTGTTCCAATTGCACAATTTACGCTATGAGTTTCTTCAATATAATCACATATACTATCTCCAACCCTAGCAGAATTATATGTTGCTGAACTTGGAAGCTCTCCTGTAAGAACTACTTCAAATGCTTCATCAGGCCCATTGTTAGTTAAGGTAATATCATATTGGAACTTAGTCTCAATACTGGCTGTATTATCACTGGTTTTTACTTCTACCCATAAATCAGCTTGGGCAACTACTGGAATAATCATATCTATTTGAGCTGGACTGGAATCAAATAAACCTGACGTGGCGGTTGTTTTTATTATCAAATCACCAGCAACAGTTGGAGCTATTACTATAGGTAAAGTTAGTTTGTCATTGACATCTAAAGCTTCCATAGTACAGCGAATAGTGTTTTCAATTGCCGTACATTGACCTTGATTTGGATTGAATGAAATTAAACGAATTGTTTCTGGTAAAACAGCTTCTACTACGAGATCAGTAGCTTGTTGTGGGCCTCTATTAATTACAGCGATATCGGCGGTTATTGTTTCATTTAATTGGACAGATGATAGCTTTCCAACTTCAATTTCTAAATCGGCTGTTGCCATGGTGAAGGTAGTAACAGAATTGTCAGAAAAACCTGCTACATAAACATAATCACCTATATTAGGGCTGGTAATAACGCTTCTGGCACTACTCAATCCGTCTAATCCATTTACTCCATCTTTACGAACATCAAGGAAGGTTAAACGACCTGTTGCTAAATCTCTTTTGAAGATTGTTATAGAGTTGTCACTTCTAGCGGTGACATAGAGATATAAACCATTTGGACTGATGGTTAAATCGGAAGTATCCGCTAAACCGTCTACCTTTTTATTGATAGATTCTGTAGATACGCTGTCATCTTCAAAAGTTTCAATGAGGCTGAATACACCAGTTTCAGGAAAGAATTTTAATACTGATAAACTGTTAGCTCCTAAACTATAGACATATTCTCCATATCCCACAGTACCGTTGGTAGCTGGCATATTGTCATTTCTAAAGTTTAATTTACCTTCTTCTCGTTTAAATACAGATAGTTTATTACCATTGGCACTGGTGGTAAATATATAGCTTCCATCTGCGGTTACGGTAAGGCTATTGATTCCGTCTAATCGTTGTGAGTCGGCGAAACGGATAGCTTCTTGATAGGTCAGTAAACCTGTTGTTAAATCTCGTTTAAAAATGGTAATTGCATCGTCAATAGCTCCTGCAACATATACATAATCTGTCAAGGCTAGGACTGCTAATGCTCCTGCTAAACCTTCTACTTCTTCTATATCATTAGTGTAAGTTGTTAAATAATTTAACGTGCCATTAGTTGAATTACGTTCAAACACTGATACTGCATTATCTTTAAAACCAGTAGCATATAAGAATTTTTCATCTGTACTTAAGCTTAAAGAACTAACATTGCCCAGTCCAGTTATAGTGGCATCATTGATGGTGACACCATTTACTAATGATTGGACAAAGTTTAATTCACCTGCATTATGGCTAAATACAACTATTGCATCACTGCTAAAACTAGCTGCATACATATACTCTCCATTTTTGCTCATAACCAAATCTATTGGCCCTTGTAAGTTAGATACTCCTCCTATTTCATTCTTTTGTTGTTCTAAGAAAAACAATGCGGCTGGGATATTAACTTGAGTTTCTACACTGGTAGTAATAGGTTCTGATTCTGTAGAAGTTATTTCCGAATTTAGAGTCAATAAACCACTAGTTTTAGGCAATACTTCGATAGTAATAGTGGCTATCCCATCTTTAGGTAATGAGGTAATCAAACAGTTAATCTCTCCAGTTTCATTAATATCTTCACAACTACCACTAATTTCAAAAGGAGTAATGGTTGCTGGGGATTTAAAAATTGGAATATTTAGACCTGACAGGTTTTCAAAACCTGTCAGGTCTGCTTTAATATTTATATTAGTCGCTGCATAAGGCCCTGTATTGGTTAATCTTAAAATATATGTAAGAGGATTTTTTACTACTACAGGATTTGGTAAGGCACTGCCTTCTACTTCCAATTTGGCAACCATTTGAGTTATTTTTTTCTCAATTTGAGCGGTATTATTGGCTAAATCTGAGTCTACCATGTCACTTTTGACAGTTACAGCACTATTGATAGTTCCAAGTAATTGTGGCACTACTACCACATTAATAAAAGCTTCATTTTCTGAACTACTACTTAACGGCCCTATTTGGCAGGTAACCGCATTATTCGCATAAGTACAATTTGGCCCTTGGCTTGGAGTTGCAGATACAAACTTAACATTAGGGTCTAAATCTTGAGTGACAACGATACCAGTAGCTTGATTAGGACCATTATTAGTTATTTTTGTGGTATAAATGGCATTTTTGCCTAGGAAAGCTAAAATTGGTTCTACTGCTAATTCTACTCCCACATCGGCTAATTTATTGGCTACTGCTGTTATCACAGTTGCATTATTGGGGATACTGGAATCAAAACCATTACCAATTAAATCGACTGTAAGAGTTATATTGCCCATTTCAGTGGGAATTACATCAATGGAAATTGTTTTAGGTTCTTCAATCGGTACTGATACGAAGTTACAACTAAAATTAGTTCCATTTCCACAATTCTCTTCATTCACTGCGACAGCAATATTCTCTCCAGCTAAATTAACATGCAGAGTAGCAGCTGCTTCATTTGGACCATTATTAATTATTTCAATACTATAGTTAATATTATCCCCGACTAATACTGAGTCAGAATCACTGGTAGCTGTTACTACAAAGTCTGCCACTAATCCAATTACTTTTTCTAAACTAGTTGAATTAGAATTATTGTTGGGATCGGTATCAGTACCATCTCCGGTAATGGTAAAACTAGTTATTACATTAGTTCCAGTTTGAATAGCTCGCAAGGTTAAACTGATAGTTTGGCTATCGCTGGGATTAATATTGGTTAATGGACAGCTTACTTGAGAGCCGGTGAATTCGCAAGATGAATCTTGCACTCCGGATATGTAGGTCATTTGGGTTGGTAAATTGGCGGTTAATCTAACGCCTGTGGCAATGGTATCAATGGATTTGTTCTGTATTTGGACGGTGTAAATTATATCTTCTCCAACATTTAGCTGAGTTGTAATTGGAGTAGCTACGGCATCTAATACTATCAGATCGATTTCTTGCTTGCCAATTTCGTTGGTTGTGATAACTTGATTATTAGTTAGGTCAGGGTCAGTTGCATTGCTGATAATGTTGCTGGTAAATTCAATCGTGCCTAAAGTTTCGCCAGTAGTAACATAAATAGTTAATTGAGTGCTGTCATTAGTTTCTAATTGGGATAAATTACAAGTTACAATATTAGCAGTTGCTGCACAATCTTCATTATCAGCAGTAAAGGTTAAATTATCGGCTAAATTACCTGTCAATATAATATTACTGGCTGGGTTTGGCCCTGCATTTGTAACGGTTAATTCATAAGTAAGCAGGTTGTTAATTCCAACTATTGATTCTGGGATTGTAATTACTGTTAATTGTAAATCGGCTTCTGGAACTTCTAGCATAAAATTAACGTTTGCGGTTGCAATGTTATTACTAATATTAGTATCGGCTTGATTAGCATTTACTTCAACTTGATTAATTAAGACACTGGCTGTTACAGTAGCAGGTGTGTCTGCTTGTAAATTAACTGTGGCTACCGCTTCACTTGCTAAAGTTCCTAAAACACATTTTACCTTGTCATTATCCATACCACATGTTCCTTGACTTGGTGTGGCATTGAAAAAAGTAACTCCAGCGGGTAATGTATTAGTTAAGGTGACATTGTTAGCCGTTTCAATCCCATTATTAGTAACTGTTATTATATAGTTAAGCTTGCTTTCAATTGCTACTGATTTAGGATTGGTCATACTAACTTGTAATTCAGCTAAACCAGTGCTTAAGGTCTTCACTGAATTACTGGTAGTTATATATGCGAAATTACTAGTTGGGACAATAGCGATAGAATTAGCTCCATCAAAATCTCTAGCTATTTGTTGAAAGCTTAATAAACCGCTATCAATATCACGCTCAAATATTGCGACTGCATCTTCATTAAAACTGGTAGCAAATAATCTAGTTCCATCTGGAGTAAGAACTATATCAGTTGCATTATCTAAACCTTCAATATTATCAGTATTGTCTTTGTAAGTTTGTAAAACTCCTAATATCCCAGCGTTATGACTGAAAGCTGTTATCGAGTTGGTAATATTACTGACTGCATATAAGTTATTGGTAGTAATTGCTAATCCAGTCGCTCCATCGATTACATCTGCATAAGTTGCTACAATCTCAATTTCTCCTGTTGGATTACGAGTAAAAACAGTAATAGCTTCATCACTAGCAACATAGATATAATTACCACTGACGGCAATATCAGTTGGTGCTATTATTTCCTGTTGGATTGCTAAGAAATTTAGAAAGCCTGTATTAATATTTCGTTCAAATACTGATAAGCTATTATCTTGATTACCAATTACATACACTCTAGTTTCATCGTCACTGAATGCAATTGCTTTAACTCCAGCTAAACCATCAACTCCATTTATCCCATCTTGTTTTACTTCAACTAAACTTAAACCACCAGTATTAATATTCCGAGTAAAGACTACAACATATTCAGAACTACCCGCATAAACATGTCGTCCATTAGGGCTTACTGCAATAGTATTAATTCCTTGTAGACCAGTACCAATATCAGCATCAGTTACATTCCTAATAAATGTCAAAGTTCCTCCAATATTTCGAGCATAAATACCGATTGAATTTCCAGTAAAACTAGTTGTATATATATGTTTACTGTCAGGACTAGTTACAATCGAACTGGGTTGTGATGGATTAGTCTCATTGGTAAAAGTAACAAAGTTTGCGGTACAACTCTTGGAAGAATCCATTGCAATAGTTAGCACTGAGCTATTACCTGTACAATCTCCACTCCAATTATAAAAAGAAGCATTATCATAAGGAGAAGCTGTTAAGGTAACTTCACCATCATAATTAGCAGTACAAGTATCGCCACAATTAATTCCTTCGGCTGTAACTATTCCTGCAATTGGTTTACTAATAGTTAATAATTTACTATCTCTAACACTACGTTGATAAGTTGTTATTTTACGAATA
The DNA here is from genome assembly GCA_030627235.1 of Thioploca sp. Taxonomy (GTDB): domain Bacteria; phylum Pseudomonadota; class Gammaproteobacteria; order Beggiatoales; family Beggiatoaceae; genus DRQV01. The sequence goes on along the minus strand of DAOUSL010000071.1, from coordinate 4,982 downwards.
CGGTTATTATCAGTTAGATATAGATTATTAGAGCTATCTATTGCAATTGCAGTTGGGGAATTAAGCATAGCAAATTTAGCTAATGAGCTATCTCCTGCAAAACCACTATTCCCATTTCCAGCAATGGTTGTTATTTTATCGTCAACTATTTTACGAATTCGATGATTATTAGTGTCGGCAATATATAAACTATCAGCCATGACAAGCCCACGTGGGAAACTAAGTTGAGCTAATACAGCTAATCCATTTTCTCCTCCAATTCCCTGAGTTCCATTTCCAGCAAAAATACTGATATAGTTAGTGTTATCTAGGCGAAGAATTCGGTGATTATTAGTATCAGCTATATATAAATTGTATTTATCAACTGCTAGACCTTGCGGTGAATTTAGTTGGTCAATCGTCATGCCAGCGATTCCATTACCAACTAGAGTGGTGATATAGCCATTGGCAACCTTACGAATTCGGTGGTTATTGGTATCAGCTATATATAAATTGCCGATGTAGTCAATTGCTATGGCAGTAGGACTATTCAGTTGAGCATTAATCGCAGAACCATTGTCTCCACTAAAACCTTGGACATTATTACCAACAATTGTGGTTACATAACCTTGCCTATCTAGTTTACGAATTACATGGTTATCAGTATCAGCAAAGTAGATATTGCCGTTATCATCAAGTGTGATACCAGTAGGACTGTTTAATTGGGAATCAAGTCCATTACGATAACCTTGATTGCCATTGCCAGCTATGGTTGTTATTTTGCCATTCTTAACTTGGCGAATTCGATGATTATTGGTATCAGCTATATATAAAGTTCCATTATCATCTATAACAATTCCAGATGGTCGATTAAGTGAGGCTATGATTGCACTATCATTATCTCCTCCAAATTGTTGAACTCCATCACCAGCAATAGTGTTAATAACTTCTGCTGTTTGAGCCTGTGGAATCCAAAATAACAGTATAATAAGGTATTGCCACAATTTTATATATTTCATAAATCCTCTCATATATTTTTCAGGTTTAATTTTAATATTATATATCTAAAAGCAAATTAATGTTAGTTTTTAAATTCATTAATCTTCAATTAGTTATAAGGTTATATTAATGTAATATGGGGATTATAAATATAAATACATGATTTTATATGTTTAATAGTATGAATTTAAATCTAGAAATATTTAGTAAATTATTTAGGTAGAGTGATTTATCGTTGTCTAGCAAAATATTAATAATTTGAGTTCGATATAAAATATTTTATATATCCATATATCGTTCCCAAAATCTGGGGCAGAGACGTGGGTCTGCCCCTACACATTTTAATATTAATTTATCTCTAAATCATTTTGGTAAATCATCTATCATAGCTTTCTTTTTACGTTCCATTTCTTCATCGATAAGTTTAACCCTAGCATTCATCTGGCGTAATAGTTCTTCTCTATCTGGTATAACCACTGGTGCTGTATTAATTATACTCTTTAGCTTAAAACCAAATTGTTCAATAACAGAACTATCACTAGGTTTAACATCTTGGGATTCTATTTCTTTTTTTACAACTTCATTCTTAACAGCGTTCTTAGCTTCATTTTGCTGATGTATTTTTAATTGTTGCCAGAATGTTCCAGTAGACGGTTTATGTTCTTTCTTTATCCTAAAATCGTACTTAGTTCCTTGAATACAACTTTCATCTTGCTTAAGTTTGTTAAGAATATAACTTTCATTGTGATTGCATTTAATACGCTGTTGAGTATGAAGACTGTCTTTAGTCCATAAAATATTACTACCATTACAAAAAGGACATATAGTTTTTTCTTGAATTGGTGTGAAATTCAAATCATCAGCAAGTTTTGGTTTATCGATTGGGGTGAAATCATCAGCAAGATGGTTTTTGACTAGAACTTTAATTAATCCAACTGGGTTACGGATGTTATCTTTGCTTGCGTATACATTTAAAACTTGTTGTGCTGCTTCACTATTAGGGAGTTTACTTAATTCTTTTAATATTGTTTGAGATTTTTCTAAACCTTGAGGATATGTGATTTCATCAGTAATATCAGTTGGTTCTTTGTCTTTTACAAAATTAACTGACGACGATGTTTTTTCCTTTTCGACAATTTCTACAACTTTGGCATTTAGTTTGCTACGTGTGTGCGAAATATTATTACTATCTATATTGTCGTCTGTCGTCTTGTTAATTTCTTCTTGTTCAAACTTCGTCTTGTTTATGTGCAAATTTTGCACATCGCGATGTGCAGATTCTGCACATACTATGTGAAACTCCTGCACATCGCTATCTGTATCTTTTGCACATTTATTATCTGGCAAATAATTGATGGTATATAAATTTGATGCCTTACCGCCTGATTTTTTAATGCGTTTTTTGACTGTTATTATTCCTAGCTTGGATAACTTTTGGGTTATTGATACAACAGTTCGTCTGGATATACCAAGATGTTGAGCAATGGTATTGTGTGAAGGGTAACAAGAATGGGTTTTAGAATTGGCATAGGAAACTAAACAATTATAAACTGCTAGACCTGATGGTTTGATAATCTTTGCCCATTCGGCAATCATATCACTATCGATTATATAAAAACGTTTACGCTTGTTTGTAACTTTCATAAAAATTCTCCTAACACCAGCAAATATTACTTGCAATAATCCTATGGCAAGTATATAATTGCTAGTGGTTTTGTTTGGAAGCCCGTGCGTTGCTTGAAACAACTTTGTACACGGGCTTATATGTTTGTACTACCTAAAATATCCTATCATCCTGCTAAAAGCAAATCTTAAATCATTTTCTATCAAATTAAAATCTAACGTTCCATGAATTAATTATTTCAGGATGAAAAATATAACTCTCAGTTTTATCATGGTTTTTCATAATACTGATAGCACCTAATTTATCCAATGACTTAATTGATGATTCGTTGGATGGATATTTAACGCTAGATGTTCTCATGATTTACTTTCAATTTGAGACATATCATTAATTTTATATATATTTTCGTCAGTATCAGATTGTTGAATCTCGATTAATCCTAAATCTGAAATAACTTTAATAGAACTAATTACATTTTTTTTTGAGATACCTAATTGTTCGACAATTTTATTTATTGAGATTTGGCATTCATCATTGTTTGCGTTGCAAGCAAGACATAAATAAACTGCAATTCCTTTGGGTTTTAATTTTCTACCCCAAACACGGAATAGATTCTCATGTATGTAAGAATAATTATTATCGGAAAAAGAACTATTTTTACTCTGATCTGTAATTTTCATAATATCCTGCCATAAGTTAATTTAAGTAACCGACCATTATAATATAGAAATTATTAATATGTTTGGTTGGTTTCATTGCACTGACCATACATGGCTGTGGCAATTCCTGATTCTGCTAAAGGTGAGCAGGTTATATTATTGGTAGCTGGTGAGATAGATTTGGCTGAATTGAATAGTAAGGTGCTGAAAAGTGATATTAATCCGCTTATGTTGCCTAAGCAGTATTTGGCAGTGGAGGCTATAGCAAACCTAGTATAAAACGGTTAAAAGTATTAAAAATAATTTCAATATAAACAGATAGTTATTCTATTTATTTGTATCCATTTTATACTCGTTTAGCTATATTCCTAAACTTGGGACTGGTAAGGCTGATTTTAGTGGGGCTAAGAAGTTGGTTTTGGGGATGGTAAATTAGAATCTTTGTTTGACATAATAATTAAATAGGATTAATATATTATTTTAAGGGTGTATTAGATATGTATTTGTTAATATGCCTGATTTAGCGTATAATATCAAATATTAGGTATATTTGACAGTATAATTCCTAAACAGGGCAAATACGCCTGAATTTCCGGTCAATACACTGGAATATGCTGGCAAAAGGTCAGGATATTATTATGAAGGCAAACTTGCCTGATTTGTCGGTTAATATCCAGGGAATAACCTGTCGAATATACCTTATAATAAATAGTTAGGCAAAAAAGTAAAAACCACAAGGAGCATAAATATGTACGCTGTTATTTTTGAAGTGTACCCATCTGAGTCTGGCAAGGCTGAATATTTAGAAATAGCAAAGAAAATGCGCTCTTTTCTAGTCAATCGTCCAGGACTTATCTCTATTGAAAGGTTCGAAAGCCTCTCAGAAAAAGGTAAAATTCTAAGCCTTTCATTTTGGGAATCTGAAGAAAGCATTGCTGATTGGCGTAATGTAATTGAGCATCGTCAAGCTCAAAAAAAAGGCAAAGAAGAATTGTTTAATTCATATCGAATACGTGTTGCAAAAACTGTACGTGATTATACTAGTGAAGAAAGAAATGATGCGCCAGATGACTCAAATACACATTTTGCCTAACAAATCGTTGAAGACGGAACTTTTTGGGCAGAAGCGGCCCAAAAACTCCGCTTAACTCAAACATTATAAAGAACATACGATTCATTAAAAATGAGATTATAAATGGCTTGGGTATATTTAATATTTGCTGGTCTATTTGAGATAGGCTGGCCTGTAGGCCTGAAAATGGCGCAGCAAAGTGAAACACGAGTTGCAGGTGTTGTTATTGCAATTGTTTTTATGGTAATTAGTGGTTACTTATTATGGCTTGCACAAAAGCAAATACCTATAGGCACTTCTTACGCAATATGGACTGGCATTGGTGCAGCAGGAACTTTTATTGTTGGCGTCTATTTTTATGGCGACCCTTCAAGTTTAGGCCGATACCTTGGTGTAGCATTAATCATAGCTGGTGTTGTTACATTAAAAATAGCACATTAAAGTTTTGACCTCATGTGCTAACAAGTCACTGCAGTTGACCAATAATACGCCGCTTCGCTTTGTATTATGGTCAACTGAGTTCAAGCGTTATAGGCGCTGCTCCACTACGTTACGCAACGCCTATAATGGCGAGTTGAGGAGAAACATCCTCCTCAAACGGTTATCACCGTTCTGCTCCGCTTCGCTCTCGCAGCCCGATAACAATCGT
>DAOUSL010000111.1 GCA_030627235.1 Thioploca sp. | reverse complement strand
TACGTGATGATGGAGGGAATGTTTTTAAAACACTAAATTTTCCTCGTTCCCAACGGCTTCGTTGGGAATGCATTCCACGACGCACCAGCGTCAAACAATATTTATTAAAATTTTTACACTTGGTAATTCAAGAATATTTTATGTCCCACAACGCTAGTGCATTGATGACTGCATTCCCAACGAAGCAGTTCAATACCATTAAGTTAAGGGATATTTACTGGAATCCAAACCTTCAGATTTGGATTATTCGGACTATAAAATACTTCCAAATCTAAAGGTTTGGACTCCAAGGCTTAACTTAATGGCAGTTAACGAAGCCGTTGGGAACGAGGAAATATCTTGACAGTAATCACAAGCTAAGAATATAATCTTACTTTGATATTAAAACTTAATGAGGTAATTTTTATGGTAGTAAATTTCAGATGGTAATCCAGTATGTTGGGGAAGCAATGATAGTGGTCAATCTTCTCCACCACCAGGTGTATTTACTCAATTGGCATTAGGTAATGCACATAGTTGTGGCTTAACAACTGATGGTAATGTTCAATGTTGGGGTGATAACTCTGATGAGCAGTCCAAAGATATAGCTGATATGACTTATATAACTGCCGGTTATCAAACGACTTGCGGTATCAAGATTGATGGTACAGCTAGTTGTTGGGGTAAAACTGAAAAAGCATACGGATATTTAACTTCAATTGATTTTGCTCTACAATCTTCTCCAGATCGTGAAGATTATATTTTTTGTGGTTTGAAAGTTAATAATACATTAAGTTATCCATCAATAAATTCTGTTCCAAGTGGTATTTTTAATTATGTTACAGTAGGTGGACATTTTTATGCTGAACGAAAATGCTACACTAGTTATTGTAGTCATAGATATTATGAATTTCAAGGCTTTGCCTGTGGCATCCGTGAAAATGGTTTAGTAGCATGTTGGGGTGAAAACTATAAAGAACGAGCCACTGCTCCAATTGGAATTAAAATTATGCAACCAGAAAATGTTATACCTGTACTTCCACCCATTACCCAAGAAGATTTAAATAACGCATATGCAACTGGTAAACAAGAAGGCATAGAAATATGTAAATCCAATCCTGCTTCTTGTGACATAACAACTAGCAGCAATATTTCCGCCATCATTAGCCAAGATTTATCCTTACATGTATCCAAAGCCACATACGAAACATTAATTAGTAGCTCAACTATTTGGGTTGATTTAATATTCGATGGAGCAAATGAAGAAGGTAATTTAACATGGATACTAGATAAATATGGCGTAGTAGAATAAATATTTAACCATAGTAGTATGGTGAGTAAAACCTTATCTTTCCCACCATTTACCATCCTACCGATTTACATAACATTGGAACTAAACGGAATCTTTTTTTTATTTAAAACCTTAATAATTAACATCCATAAATTCCATTATGCTTGCAACTTTCAACTAATATCTCTATAGTATCTTTTAATAAAATTTATTTATCAAACAGTTAAACATTTACTATGACCCGTCCTACTCAGGCTATTATTGATACTTCTGCTTTACAAGCTAACTTATGCCATATAAAAAATCACGCTCCTCAGCAAAAAATAATGGCTGTGGTGAAAGCTAACGCCTATGGGCATGGTGCAATTAGAGTTGCTAATACAATTGCAAATGAAGTTGATGGTTTTGCAGTTTGCTGTTTAGAAGAAGCATTACAACTACGTGATCTTAATATTGATCAACCAATTATTATCTTAGAAGGTTTTTTTCATCCTAATGAATTAGCAACAATTTCTAAACAAGATTTACATATAGTAGTCAGTACCGCAACCCAAGTTAAACAATTAATTAAAGCTAAATTAGATAAGCCAATTAATGTTTGGTTAAAAGTTGATACTGGTATGCACCGTTTGGGTTTTACTCCTAAAGATACAGTATCAGTTTATGAGTTAATTCAACAACATAATCAAATTGCCGACCCAATTCGTTTAATGAGTCATCTTGCCTGTGCTGATGATCTAAATAGCAATGTTACTGAACAACAAGTCCATATATTTGGTGAATTGGTTAAATATTTGAAAATAGAAGAAGCATCATTAGCTAATTCAGCTGGTATTTTAGGTTGGCCAGAAACTCACTTTGATTGGGTTCGACCAGGAATTATGTTATATGGAGCATCACCTTTTCCAGATATGATAGACGAAAAATTACAACCAGTTATGCAATTAGAATCCAGTTTAATTAGCGTCAAACGTTGTTATAAAGGAGATGCTGTTGGTTATGGAGCTACATGGGTTTGCCCACAAACTATGCCAGTTGGAGTAATTGCGATTGGTTATGCTGACGGCTATCCACGCCACGCTCCTACTGGTACTCCAGTATTAATAAATGGTAAACGAGTGCCATTAATAGGCAGAATATCCATGGACATGATAACCGTTGATTTGCGTAATCAACCCAATGCAAGGGTTGGTGATCCAGTATTGTTATGGGGAAACGGATTGCCAGCTGAAGAAATTGCCAGTTTATCTGGGACTATTCCATATGAATTATTTTGCAACTTGGGTAGTAGAGTAAAAAAATCATCATCTAGCAAATTATTATAACTATGCGACGTTTTTTCTTTCATAATTTTAAAGCTATATTCGCTTATACCTCTTGGATGCAACAGCATTTTACTAAAGCTGGAACATTGGTATTAGCCAGTTTAATAGCTGCTGGAGTATTAGGGATAGATACTCGGCAAAACTTATCTTATCAGCTATTTTCACTACTATTAATTCTTATATTATTAGCCATTATAAGTAGTTGGCGATTTCGGATTCATTTAACAGTACAACGTAATTTACCTAAATTTGTTACTGTAGGCGACAATATAAGCTATCAAATAACCATATACAATCATACCAATAAAATCCAACAAAGCTTAGTGTTAAGAGACTATGCTAAACAACAATATCCTGATTTTGCTACATTTATTAATACTAAAGAACCAGGTTATGAAACTAGGAATTGGTTTGATCGTTATGTTGGTTATCCACGTTGGATGTGGTTTATGCGATTAAGCAGAGGAATAGATATTCCAGGAATAAATTTACCACCAATTCCACCATCTCATATCACGGTACAAATACAGCTAAAACCATTACGCCGAGGCTATGTTTATTTAACTAAAATGACTTTTGCTCGTCCTGATCCATTTGGTTTGTTTAACGCATTATATTTTGTCACGGCTAATGATAAATTATTAGTTTTACCAAAGCTTTATCCAATTCCTAAAATATATTTGTCTGGAACTAGAAAATACCAACGTGGTGGAGTTAATTTAGCGGTATCTGTTGGTGATGCTGAAGAATTTATTGCTTTACGTGAATATCGTCCAGGCGATCCATTACAACATATTCATTGGAAAAGCTGGGCAAAAACTGGTAAGCCGATAGTAAAAGAATTTCAAGATGAGTTTTTTGTGCGGCAAGCTTTAATTTTAGATACATTTATTGATTTAAATTCTAAAGAATTATTTGAGGCTGCTGTATCTGTGGCTGCTTCTGTTGCTTGTAGTCCTCGTAATCATGAAGTATTACTAGATTTGCTGTTTGTTGGTACACAGGCTCATTGTTTTACTAGTGGTAGAGGGTTGTCAGATAATTTATTAGAAATATTAGCTTGTGTAGAAGCATGCCCAGATAAATCTTTACAACAGTTATATCCATTAATCATGGAACATTCATCTTCTTTAAGTGGTTGTATTTGTGTATTATTAGATTGGGATAGCGAACGGAAAAATTTAATCAAAACATTAAGGAATGCTGGTGTTCCATTTTTAGCTATTGTGATAACTAATACTAAAATGGAAATTATTGATTATCCTGAAGTTAATGTAGTAAATGTTAATAATATTGCTACCGATTTGGCTAAAATTTTTGGATGATTTAACAGTTATTCTAGTCAAATTGTAGGCTAGATTCTATCCAACCTACATTTAACTTAACCTGTATAACTCATTGATGTAGAGACAAGGCATGCCTTGTCTCTACAAGAAAACTTGATAGTCGAGTATAAGAACAAGGGATTTATTGAGTGTACTTAACCTCTAAAATTTCATATTCTTTATTACCACCAGGAGCTTGTACGACAGCAATATCTCCTTCTTCCTTACCTATCAAAGCCCTAGCAATAGGAGAACTTATTGAAATCCGATTGACCTTAATATCGGCTTCATCATCACCAACTATTTGATATGTTATTTCCTGCTCAGTTTCAATATTCATTAAATCTACTGTAGCACCAAATACTATTCTACCATTAGCATTAGCAGTAATTTTTTTAATATCAATAATTTCAGCAGTGGCTAATTTACTTTCTAACTCAAGAATACGCCCTTCCATAAAACTTTGTTGTTCACGAGCCGCATGGTATTCAGCATTTTCTTTTAAATCACCAAGTTCACGGGCATCAGAAATAGCTTGAATAATTTTTACTCGTTCTACACTTTTTAAATTGCGTAATTCTTCACGCAGTTTTTTAGCACCCTGGGCTGTTATAGGAGTTTTTTTCATTTATGACCTTCTTGATGTAAATCTTGTAAACGGTTAACTTCGGTAGCATCTAATGTTTTTAGTGCCAACATTGTCGCTCTTGCACCAGCAATAGTGGTTGTATAACTTACTTTATGCTGTAGTGCAGTACGACGAATAGTAAAAGAATCAGCTATTGTCTGCTTACCTTCTGTGGTATTGACGATAAAACTAATTTCATCATTCTTGATTCGATCAACTATATGTGGTCGACCTTCAGTTACTTTGTTAACTACTGTGCAATCAACTCCAGCTTGATCTAAAGCCTGAGCTGTACCTCTAGTTGCTATCAATTCAAATCCTAAGTTACTTAATTCTCTAGCAATATTTATTGTTACTGGTTTATCAACATCACGAACACTTAAAAAAGCTAATCCAGAAGTAGGTAAAGTGCTGCCTGCTGCCATCTGAGATTTTGCAAAAGCTTCTCCAAAAGTACGCCCAACTCCCATTACTTCACCAGTTGACTTCATTTCTGGACTCAATAGAGGATCAACTCCAGAAAATTTAGCAAATGGAAACACTGCTTCCTTGACTGAATAATAATGAGGGATACATTCTTGAGTAAAACCTTGAGATTCCAAACTGCTTCCTACCATACAACGAACCGCAATACGAGCTAATGACAAGCCTGTAGCTTTGGATACAAAAGGTACGGTACGTGAAGCACGGGGATTTACTTCTAAGACATAAATAGCTTGATTTTGAATGGCAAATTGAGCATTTACCAATCCGACTACATTTAAAGCAGTTGCCATACGAGCCATTTGCTCGCGCAATTGGTCTTGTATCATAGCAGATAAAGCATAAGGTGGCAAGGAGCAAGCTGAATCTCCAGAATGAACTCCTGCTTGTTCAATATGTTCCATGATCCCACCTATTAATACATTTTCCCCATCACAAATAGCATCAATGTCAACTTCTATCGCATTGTCTAAAAAATGATCTAATAAAACTGGTGATTCATTTGATATTGCTACTGTCTTGTGCATATAATTGCGTAAATCATCCTGATTATAAACAATTTCCATTGCCCTACCACCTAATACATAAGAAGGACGAACTACTAATGGGTAGTTAATTTCTCCTGCTAAAATAAGAGCTTCTTCAACATTGCGGGCTATACGATTTGGAGGTTGTTGTAAACCAAGCCGCATAACTAACTGCTGGAAACGTTCTCGATCTTCAGCTAAATCAATAGAATCTGGACTAGTACCAATAATTGGGACTCCAGCTGTTTCTAAATCTTGAGCCAATTTTAATGGAGTTTGTCCACCGTATTGTACAATTACTCCTTTGGGTTGCTCTACATCTACTATTTCTAATACGTCTTCTAGGGTTAATGGTTCAAAATATAGTCGATCTGAAATATCATAATCAGTGGATACAGTTTCTGGATTACAATTAACCATAATCGCTTCATAACCATCTTCCCGTAACGCCAAAGATGCTTGTACACAACAATAATCAAACTCAATTCCTTGACCAATTCGATTGGGACCACCACCTAAAATTATAATTTTATCCCGTTGAGTTGGCAGAGCTTCACATTCTTCTTCATAAGTTGAGTACATATAAGCAGTACTAGCAGAAAATTCAGCAGCACAAGAATCAACTCGTTTATAAACTGGCCGGATATTAAACTCATGACGTAATTTCCTAATCTTAGCTTCTTTAGTGTCTAATAATTTAGCTAACCGTCGGTCAGAAAAACCTTTGCGTTTTAAATTTCGCATTTTTTCCGCAGTTATATTTTCCAAGCAACCTATATTAGATTCTTCTTTAATTAAATCAATAATTTGAATTAGAAACCATTTGTCAATAAAGGTTAAATCATATACGTCATCTAATGACCAACCAGCCCTAAATGCTTCAGCAATATACCATAATCTTTCTGGGCCTGGAGTTTGTAAGTTTAACTGTAAGCTATCATCTTTTGTAATTATTGGTTCATCTAAACCATAAACCCCAGTTTCTAAACCTCGTAAAGCTTTTTGCAGAGATTCCTGAAAAGTACGCCCAATAGCCATTACTTCACCGACTGATTTCATTTGGGTAGTTAAAATAGGTTCAGTTTGGGGAAACTTTTCAAATGTAAAACGGGGAACTTTGGTTACCACATAATCAATTGTTGGTTCAAATGAAGCTGGAGTAGCACCACCTGTAATTTCATTATCCAATTCATCCAGAGTATAACCAACAGCTAGTTTAGCAGCAACTTTAGCAATTGGAAATCCAGTCGCTTTAGAGGCTAAAGCTGAAGAACGAGATACTCTTGGATTCATCTCAATAATAATTAGCTTACCATTTTTAGGATTAACTGCAAACTGAACATTAGAGCCACCAGTATCAACTCCAATTTCACGCAATACTGCTATCGAAGCGTTGCGCATGATCTGATATTCTTTGTCAGTCAAAGTTTGAATTGGAGCTACTGTAATGGAATCACCAGTATGAATTCCCATTGGATCAAAATTTTCGATAGAGCAAACTATAATACAGTTATCTTTATGATCCCGCACTACCTCCATTTCATATTCTTTCCAACCAATGACAGATTCTTCAATTAATAATTCATTAGTGGGCGATAAATCAAAACCACGTTCACAAATATTAGAAAATTCTTTGCGATTATAGGCAATCCCACCACCACTACCACCCATGGTAAAAGATGGGCGTACTATAATTGGAAAACCGATCTTATTTTGAGCCTCAAATGCTTCTTCCATATTATGAGCAATATAAGAATTTGGCATTTCCAGACCAATATTTTGCATGGCTGTCCGAAATTTCTCTCGATTTTCGGCTTTTTCAATTGCTTCGCTAGTAGCTCCAATCATTTCTACATCAAATTTAGCTAAGATTCCTTCCCGTTCTAAATCCAATGAACAATTAAGAGCAGTTTGACCACCCATAGTTGGTAGCAAAGCATCTGGACGTTCTCGTTCTATAATTTTAGCAACTGTTTGCCATTGAATGGGTTCAATATAAGTTGCATCTGCCATTTCTGGGTCAGTCATAATGGTCGCTGGATTGGAATTGACTAAAATAATCCGATAACCTTCTTCTTTTAATGCTTTACAAGCTTGAGCTCCAGAATAGTCAAATTCACAAGCTTGACCAATTATAATCGGACCAGCTCCAATAATTAAAATACTTTTTAAATCAGTACGTTTCATTTTTTATTTTTAAATAGGTCGGCTAAGTAATTTCATCATAATTAGATTTATAGTTTCCAGATTTATTAAACTAGATTTAGTGTTAAAAGTTCTTATTTTAAGGATATTTATGATATAAAATGTATTTAATAGCTATTATTTTATCATGTTATTGAGATTCATCTATATATTGGAATAAGATTTAATGGATTTAAAAATTAATTGAATTATTAACTGAAGTTACGCAGATATATAAAAAAGTATTTGTTGGAGTGCAAACTTTAGTTTGCAAGTCATATGGTTGTTTCGGGAATGGAGCATAGCGGATTTCCCGAAAACTAAGTACTTTTTCACATAACTTCAGGTTATAATTGATATACAGATTTGCTAATTATGGATTATTTTTTAACAAATTGAATATCTAAAGTACGCATATAAATTTGCATTCCTGCATCTTGGATTGGAAAAACATACGCATCTTCATCAGATTCATTATAATGAGCATGCCACCAACCAGGAGGAGTTACAAATATAGTATTGGATTTCCACATCGCTTTGATTGGATTGATAATATTACCTTCAGAATCAATTTCTTTACCAATCATTGTGTATACATTTGGCTTGGCATATACTGCTAAATCAATTGCAACAGAATTATGACGATGAGGTTTTTGAACTGCTCCAACAGGTAGTAAATTATACAAAGACCACATACTATGAGTTATGGTGCGGGTTTTTTCACTAGCTGGATTACCTAAAATTACTCCATTACGATTACGATTTTCTTTAATCCCAGCTTCCCTAATTTTAGCTATTTTTCCATCAAGATATTCTTTAGAATAAAAAGCAGGTTCAAAACAAGGTTTTAATGGAATCGCTTTTATATAACTCAACATTGGTGAATCATGAACCCAACAAATAGCAGTATCTTCATCAGCATAATGTTCTAGTCCTGAATTAGCCGGTAAAGTAAAGGCATCACCTTGTTTCCATTCAAGAATGCCATGTTCTGTTTTAGTGTGTCCAGCACCACGCATTATAAAGAATACTTCTGAAGTTGAATTAACAGCCGATTTAATACTCTCATTTTTTTGGATGCGTATATAATTTGCCAATAAATTTGGAGTTGTGGCTGAATAAGCTGTACCAATAGTTTCAGATAAATCTAATTCTATGATACGTGTTGCACCTTCTTCATGCAATTGAGCTGGAAAAACTTGAATCGGAACATCAGCAAGTTTAGGATTTGCCGAGGAGTCATATTCCCAAGTAATAATTTGTTCTTGCCATTTTTCATTAAGGATCATTATTATTTTCTCCAATCAAATAATGGATTAGTAGACACAATACCTTAGCCAACGTCAAAATGTTTCGGGAATTAGGTACGATTTCCTGAAATTCTGATATTACTTAAGTTTCGGGAAATATGCTATGCTCCATTCCCGAAATAACTATTGGCGAAGGTATTGTAGATAATTATACAATTTTAGAGCATAAAGTTAAGTATATTATATGCAGTTTCTTAATTTAAATCAATTTTAATAATCTGTTTGTAAATATAAATATATACATATAACTACTATGATATAGTATACTTTATTATAAAAATTAAAACATACTAAATACTTACATATAGATAAATTATATTTTTTCTATATATTTAAACATGATCATAATTTAAACATTATTGGAGGATTTAATAATAATGAAAATTTTAGGAATTGATATTGGCGGTTCTGGTATTAAAGGTGCTCCAGTTAATATTAAAACTGCTGAACTTATTGAAGAACGACATCGTATTGCTACCCCAGAAGTATCCACACCAGATGCAGTAGTCGAAGTGATACAAGAACTGATACAACATTTTGATTGGGATGGACCAATTGGATGTACTTTTCCAGCTGTTATTAAACAAGGTATCGTAAAAACTGCTGCTAATATTGATAATTCTTGGATTGGAATCAATGGAGAAGAATTAATTCATGCTGAAACTGGTTGCAAAACTTTATTAATAAATGATGCAGATGCTGCTGGAATTGCTGAAATGGAATTTGGAGCTGGAAAAAATAATAAAGGTGTAGTAATAATGCATACATTTGGTACTGGAATTGGTAGTGCTATTTTTGTAAATGGTCAATTAATACCTAATACTGAGTTTGGTCGTTTAGAAATCCGTTGTAAAGAAGCAGAACAACGTGCATCAGGTCGAAATCGCACTGATGAAGGCTTGAAATGGAAAGCATGGACATGGCGAGTTAATGAATTTTTAGACCGGATGGAAACTTTATTTTGGCCTGATTTATTTATTATAGGTGGAGGAGTAAGTAGAAAACATGATCAATTTTTACATTTATTAAAAGCTAAGGCAGATATTGTTCCAGCTCAAATGTTAAATCAAGCTGGTATTATTGGTGCTGCAGTGGCTGCTGGGAAAAAATTTAATTCTTGATAACTTACGCAACAAAACTTGTTAAGCACATTTATATTATGCTTGATAAATATTTGGATGGCATTAGAATATTAATTATATGTATCTTTATATTAGACATCGTTTCCCAAATAATGAAATATAGTTAAGTATGATTGTATTAACGACGTGAAATTGACCAAAGCTATAAGTTAATTACGGACTTTGGTAGGATGTAATGAGTTTACGAATTACATCTTGATGCAATTCCCTTCGTTCATTGCATCCTACATTTATATTTATTTAGAAAGATGCCTATTACTTAATAATCTACTCTTTACAAACTCTATATGAAACAAGTTGAAAAACTATGAATAAAAAACCTTGGTATCGTGAACCATTTGTATGGTTAGTGATTCTATTTCCTGCTTCTGCTGTAATTGGTGGCATGGCTACCATCTCATTAGCAATCAGTTCCGATGATGGATTGGTCGTAGATGATTATTATAAACAGGGCTTGGAAATTAATCTAGTATTAGAACGTGATAAAATGGCGATCAAGCATGGTTTACAAGCTACTTTAAACCTTGATAATAATTTTATTAAGATTCGATTAGATAAAAATTCTGATTATGATTTACCAGATAAAATCAATCTTAAATTTAGTCATCACACTCGTTCAGGTTTTGATAAAGAACTCGTCTTAAATCGGGTCAGCGATGATATATATCAAAATAAAGCCCCAGAATTAATATTAGGCAAATGGTCTATCCAAATTTCTGCGGATAATTGGCGTTTATTACAATCTATCCAAATATAACTTTAGCAAATTCAGATAAATTATTTGATATTATTTCAACCTAACATTACCAATAGATTAGATTTTCAAAACAACTATATAATTAATATGACCAAATTAGAAAAGCTTAAACAAAATGGGGAAAAAATTACCTGCTTAACTGCTTACGATGCTAGTTTTGCCAGTATAATTGACCAAGCTGGAATTGATGTATTATTGGTTGGTGATTCGTTAGGAATGGTTGTGCAAGGTCAACCCAGCACTATACCAGTGACTTTGGATGACATGGTTTATCATTGCCAATTGGTAGCTCGTGGTAGGCAAAAATCTTTATTAATTGCTGATATGCCATTTATGACCTATTCTACCCCAGAAATTGCTTTTGATTCCGCAGCTCGATTAATGCAAGAAGGTCAAGCTCAAATGGTTAAATTGGAAGGAGCTTGGGTAGCAGAAACTATTGAAATGCTAGTTGAACGTGGAATTCCTGTTTGTGGCCATTTAGGTCTTACTCCACAATCTGTATATACATTAGGTGGTTATAGAGTTCAAGGTAATAAAGAAGAAGATGCTGAACGTTTAAAAGAAGAAGCTTTATTATTGCAATCAGCTGGTGCATCTTTAATAGTACTCGAATGTTTACCAGGCAAATTGGCAGCTGAAATAACCGCTTCGTTACGAATACCAACCATTGGCATCGGAGCAGGTAAAGATTGCGATGGTCAAGTACTAGTTTTATATGATATGTTAGGAATTACAGTTGGCAAAAAGCCATCATTTTCCAAAGATTTTCTCCAAGAAACAGGTTCTATAACAACCGCTATTGTAGCATTTATCCAAGCAGTAAAAAACGGCACTTTCCCTAGTTTAGAGCATACTTTTTAATCCATGCAAATAATTACTTCAATTTCTGAATTGCGTAAATTAAATACTACTACTGCTTTAGTTCCAACTATGGGAAATCTCCATGCTGGGCATCTTAGCTTAATTAAACAAGCCAAATCAGTTGCTGAAAAAGTAATTGTAAGTATTTTTGTAAATCCGCTTCAATTTGCTCCAACTGAAGATTTTACAACTTATCCTCGTACTTTTGAACAAGATTGTGAACAATTAGAACAAATTGGGGTGGATTTAGTGTTTACTCCTAAAATAACTGATATCTATCCAAATGGGATGGATGCCAGTACTTATGTGCAAGTTCCTAATTTAAGTAATATTTTATGTGGAATTTCCCGTCCAATTTTTTTTAAAGGAGTAATTACAGTTGTTAATATTTTATTCAATATATTGCAACCGAATAAGGCATTGTTTGGGGAAAAGGATTATCAACAGTTATTTTTAATCAAACGTATGGTGAAAGATTTATTCATGCCGATTGAAATTATTGGAATGCCAATTGTGCGTGAGACCGACGGTTTAGCTATGAGTTCTCGTAATAATTATTTAACTACTGAACAACGTGCTACTGCTCCAATTTTGTTTCAAACTATTAATAACATAAAACAAAAACTGCAAGCTGGAGAGCGAAACTTTGCTGAATTAGAACAACAAACAATAACAAAGTTAATTACAGCTGGTTTTACACCTGACTATTTCAAAATTTATCGTACCGATTTAATCATTCCAACTCCAAAAGATAACAAGTTGGTTATATTGGCAGCAGCTAATTTGGGTAGCACTAGATTGATTGATAATTGCCAAGTATCCTCATTATGATTGTTAAATTATAAAATAGAGGATATATCAATGAAGACATACAAAAACACTAATCACACAATTCATCATGGAGATGCCATAGAAGTATTGCGATCTGAAATAGATAATGATTCTATAGACTTAGTGTTTGTTGATCCACCTTATAATATTGGGAAAAAATTCTCTGAATTCAAAGATAGTTGGCCATCAGATTCTGAATATGTTGAATGGGCATATAAATGGATTGATGAATGTATCAGGGTACTTAAACCTACAGGGACTTTATATCTAATGACAAGTACCAAAGCAATGCCTTATTTTGATATTTACGTAAGAAAAAATCTTGAAGTTCTTAGTCGTATTATCTGGTCTTATGATAGTTCTGGAGTGCAAGCAAAAAGATATTATGGTTCAAAATATGAACCTATTTTACATTGTGTAAAAAATGCTAAGTCCTATTGTTTTAATGCTGATGATATTCTTGTTGAAGCAAAAACTGGAGCTAAAAGAAAACTAATTGACTACAGAGGTGATGTCCCGAAATTGTATAACACAAAAAAAGTACCTGGTAACGTTTGGGAATTTCCTAGAGTTCGCTACCGCATGTATGAATATGAAGAACATCCATCACAAAAACCAGAAGCCTTATTAGATAGAATTATTCGAGCTAGTAGTAATAAAGGCAATATAGTACTTGATCCATTTTCAGGTACATTTACTACAGCTGCTGTTGCTAAAAAATTAGGACGTAAAAGTATTAGTATTGAATCTCAGGAGGAATATCTGAAAATTGGTTTACGACGAATTTTAGAGATGGATAAATATCAAGGTGAAATATTAGAGAGAGTAAATAAAAATACAAAAATACAAAATACTCGTGGAGTAAAATATAAAGAAATAACTAGAGACCTTTTTTAGTGCAAATTACTAAACATGAATTCACAAATAAAATAATCAATATTCTTAATCGCCATTCAAATAAACAAGGAGATTTAATATTAAAAATATGTGAGATTATTCAATATCTGAATATAAAAACAAAATCTGCTAATCGTGGCTCAAAATCACGAGCAAGTTTTGCAAACCATTATGCAATTTATGTTCTAATCGAAGATTATCTAAATGGAAATTTTGATACTAACAATAATTATTCAGACTATAAAGGGGCAAAGTTTAGTGATTTGTTACACAGGCAGCGTGAATTACCATTTGGAAGTAAATTACAGAATCATGCACTGAATCATCGTTTAAATGAAGAATTTAAAAAATACTTTCCAATATGTGAACATTTACCAATCATAAGAGATACAGAAAGCAATAAATACTGGATAAATGAAAATCTTATTTTGGTTAACATAGGTAATGAAACAATAAATCTGGCATTAGCAATTAAAGAAATTATTGAAGCATATATAGAAGCGAGACAAAATGCTTTTTCTGAATTTATGATTTATTGCCAAAAAATAATTAACATACAAGAAGAATCACCAGAAAAAGCAATACAATTTATTAAAGAACTATTCAATCCAAATGTTGATGCTAGAGTGTTTGAAATAGCTAGTTTTGCGGTACTTAAACAATATTATGCAGGACGAAAAATTTATTGGGGATGGTCGTTAGAAGAAGTTATTGAGGAATCTTTGATTCTTTATAAAACTGGACGGACAAATGCGAATGATGGTGGTATTGACTTTGTTATGAAGCCATTAGGACGATTTTTCCAAGTAACTGAAACAGTGGATGTTGGAAAATACTTTTTAGATATAGATAAAGTGCAAAGATATCCAATTACATTTGTTGTAAAAACGAATGAATCAAATAAAGAAATACTGCAAAAAATCACAAACCAAGCAGAAGCCAAATATCAGATCAAAGCTATTGTAAAAAAATATATTGAATCTGTTGAAGAGATAATCAATATACCAATGCTTGTAAACATATTTGATCAAGTTCTAAAAACTGGGAAAGTTACAAATGTAATTGAGGAAATTATCCTTCAAAGTCGGGTTGAGTTTAATGTGGAAGAAGAAGAACAAGATATTTTTACATTTAAAAAAGTTAAATAGCTAAAGATACATAGAATAAATAGAAAAATCCAATGCCAATATATCATGAAGTTGCTCAAGCAATACAATCAATTTTTAGTAAAGAAACTGACGAACTTGTGAAGAAAACAGGATTTATAAAGCGAAAGCGAAAAATAACAGGTTCTAGTTTTATTAAGACCTTGATATTTGGCTGGATGCAGAATAAATCTTGTTGAAG
>DAOUSL010000292.1 GCA_030627235.1 Thioploca sp. | reverse complement strand
TGGGCACAAGCTAAAGCTATTCGAAAACAAAAATATTGTTCTATTCCTGAACTTTTCACTCTCTATAATATTTAATCATTTTATACTCGTTTGGCTATAACAAACAAAACTTGTTTTAAATTATTGCCAGTTTCAAAATACTTCCGCATTAATTCATCTATTGGTTTAAGTTCATCTTCGTCAACATTTGTATCTTGCTCTTTAAAACTAGAAACAGGTTTCCAACTTGCAAAAGTTTCTTCATAAGGCAAATTTTCACCATCCTTAAAACCAATCCGTCCATCTTCTATCATCTTCTCAAGAAACTTAACCTCATTATCCTCAAGCAAAAATCCTTCACTTCATCCAAATGCTTCTGATAATCATCACCAAATTCTATCTTTACCTGCTCATCAATATTCTTATTAAAATCCTTAGTAAAAGAATCAATTACACACTGAGAATAATCAAAATTCTGTAAAATACGTTCATAACTACGTTTGATAGAAATTATCGACTGATGCTGGCGAGGATTAAAAACTTGAGAAATATTTTTAGGATTTTCAAACTCTTTGTTTAGACTATCATTAATACAATTATAAACATCTATCGGCTTATATTCACCTTCAAGCTTATTCTCAATTACCTTTAAAGATTTATTAGCCTGTGCAAACCCAGCTTTCAAATAAATCTTTAAACCATATTTCTCCAACTTTTTATCAGTCAACTTATCAAAATAATTATCAACCAATGGCTTTCCAACCAAACCAACTATAATCGCCAATAGTCCAGTTGAATTATCTATCCAATTTTTACCATTTTCATCAAAGTTCTGTTTTAAAAGGTTGCCAATAGTTTTAATCGCAAAAGGAAAATTACCAACAAAATCATCTACAGTTTTTTTAGCCATTTTTTATCCTCGTGTTGAATTTGATATGCTTAGTTCCTAAACATATTTTATAATTATATAGTATAATTGATTTACTGAAAGAGTGTTGATTTAAACAATCTTGTATACATAAACATTTGAAATGTTGGGTTACGTTCCACTAACACGACATTTTATTGAATTAATATTTTTTAGCTTTTGTCAATGCGTAAGTCCTAACCATATAATTTTTTATTATTCCAAATATCCATAATGTTCTAACATAAAATTTTATCCCAGTCTATTTATATTTTCAACTCGTAAGGTGTATAAGCGAAGATTCATCCACTGAAAAATAATACAAATAGATATGGATGGTAAATAGTGTGTTTAAATTTTATGGTGCTATTGCTATTAAATAATTTTTTTGGAATCCAAAACTTCAACTTTGGGTTATTTATATTAAAATCAATTAGGAAATTCCATGTCTAAATACGATCACTTATTTGAAAATATTAAGCAATCTTCCAGTAAATATAAACAAAATTTTTTAGAGTTTACTTATAAATCTCTACAACAATTTCTTGATTTAAACCCAAATCATGTTGGAGCAACTCATTTATTATCTGATGTATTAGTCGCGCAGAAAAAAATTTATAATGCTTTGGAATTATTGGAGAATTTCTATTCTATTAAACCTGATGCAGCACGTCCAAGACTTATAAAAGTTTTATTGACTATAGCAATAAATTGTCCAGATGAAGATGAACAGTTAATTTTGTATAAACGAGTTTTTGAATTAGATGCTGAACAATTAGAAGCTAAAAATGCCTGGCACAAAATTTTGCAGCAACGTGAAAAAACTACTTTTCAACCAACTATATCTAATCCTGTTACAGAACAAATAATTATCTCTAACCATGATCAATTACAACCTGATGTTCAATTAGCGGAGCTGTCGCACCATGCTTTAAAGATTTTAGAAACTGAAAATAGAGAAACGACTCATTCTTTATTTGCTAAAATGACAGAACTAGAATCTGCGTATGAAAAACTCGATCCATCTCTTAATTTAAATGTTGCTGGCTCGGATATTTTAAATATTATCAAAACTATGCATCATTACGCATCTGAACTAATTCAAACACGTCAACAAGAAAAGAAATTAACTCAATTAATTAGCATTGAAAGAGAAGCTCGGTTGCAGAATGAGCAAGAATTAGCAACGTTTACTCAACAAATAAATGATGATAAAAATTTAATAGCTAAGAATAAAACTTATGGATCTCAAATCACTAAATTAACATCAGATATTGGGATTAAAGAACATAGTTTGCAGCAAATTAAAACAACTTTAATCGAACGTGAACAAGATTTAAAGCAAGCAAAACAGATGGAAGAATCATTGATGCAGCATATTAGAGTACAGGATGATAAGCTAGCTCAATTAAATAAGCAAAAAGAACAATTACAAACCAAATTAAAAAAACAATCGCTTGGATTTGATGAACTTGTACAAGATAATAATAATAACAATGAACAACATCAACACAATATTAAAGAAATTGCTTTACTAACAAAAGAGCTAGATATTCAAAAATATGATTTACAGCAAGTAAAAACTATTTTAAAACAACGAGAACAGGAATTAATACAATATAACAATGAAAATAAAGCTTTAACTCAAATAACCCAACAACAAACTGTAGATTTAGCTCAATTAAAACAAGATAAAGAGCAATTTGAGCAACAGTTGGTTGTAAAAACAATTGCATTTGATGAATATGTTCAAACTAAAAAAGAGGAATCAGAACAATCTCAATCTGGAATAACACAGTTAAAACAAGAGAAAGAGCAATTTGAACAACAGTTAGTTGCAAAAACAACTGCATTTGATGAATATGTTCAAACTAAAACAGATGAGTTAAAGAAATCACAGTCTGATATAACACAGTTAAAACAAGAGAAAGAGCAATTTGAACAACAGTTAGTTGCAAAAACAACTGCATTTGATGAATATGTTCAAACTAAAACAGATGAG
>DAOUSL010000193.1 GCA_030627235.1 Thioploca sp. | reverse complement strand
GTAATCTGTATACAAATCTAATTGATATTTATCCATTTTTTGATTATAACTTAATTTACTTTGAATTTACATTATTTATGGTTACATTTATAATACTTTGCGTAACTTCAGTTATGGATAAAGAATTACGGTATGAAAAATCCCGTTCTGTTTTGAAATTAGTTGGGTTGGAGGATTGGGAAGATGCTAAACCTAGTCAGCTCAGTGGTGGTATGCAACAACGAGTTGGGTTGGCTAGAGCTTTAGCTGTAGAACCAGATATTTTACTGATGGATGAAGCTTTCAGTGCTTTAGACCCTTTGATACGTGGAGATATGCAAAATGAATTGCTGGCGTTACAAGCCCGGATGCAAAAAACTATTTTGTTCATTACTCATGATTTAGATGAAGCTTTGAAAATAGGCAATCGAGTAATTTTAATGAAAGATGGACAGATAGTGCAAATTGGTACACCAGAAGAAATTGTATTATCACCAGCTAATGATTATGTGCAGAAATTTATAGAAAATGTAGATAAATCAAAAGTTCTTACCGCTAAATCAGCTATGGTTCCAGTTGATATCACTGCTTCTCCAGATGATTCTCCACAAACAGTTTTAGCTAATATGAAAGAAAACTGCATGGATCGAATTTTAGTAGTAAAATCTGATAACACTTTGTTGGGTACAGTTAGTAAAAAGATATTAAAAACCGCGATAGCGTGTGACGAAAAAACTATAGCAAATATAATAGATAAAACTGTTCCAACTGCAACTATTAATGATTCTATTAAAATTCTAATTGCTATTCTGGCTGAATGGTCTGGACAATTACCTATTGTGAATGAACGGAACCAGCTTTTGGGAATAGTTAATTCTAACAATGTATTATCAGTACTTAAATAATGGAAAATATACCTAAACTACCGTTAGATCATTGGATTGATGACGGATTAGATTTTTTAACCGATAATTTTGCATTTTTGACTAAAATAGTCAGCCGTCATTTAGAAGATACCATTGAATATATGGTAGAAAGTTTAATATATTTTCCACCTTGGGTGGTGATTATTGTTTTTGCATTAATTGCGTGGCGATTCGCTGGGTATAAAGTAGGAATTTTTACTGTTTTTGGTTTATGTTTGCTGTGGAATTTACGGTTATGGGAATCCACGATGGAAACCTTAACTTTAGTGCTTGTTGCTACTTTTATTGCAATATTGATAGCAATTCCAACTGGAATTTTAGCATCTGTTTCTAAGTTGGCCAATCGTATTATTATGCCATTGATGGATTTGATGCAGACCATGCCAGCTTTTGTATATTTAATTCCAGCAATTCCATTTTTTGGTTTAGGACCAGTATCAGCAATTTTTTCGACAGTAATTTTTTCTATGCCACCAACAATCAGATTGACTTATTTAGGAATTAAGCAGGTTTCTCCTGAGTTGGTGGAAGCAGCCGATGCTTTTGGTTCTACGAAAACTCAGAAATTATTTAAAGTACAATTACCACTAGCAATTCCGACGATTATGGCTGGGATTAATCAAACTATTATGTTGGCTTTATCAATGGTTGTTATTGCAGCGATGATTGGAGCTGGTGGATTGGGTGGTGAAGTTTGGACTGCCATTCAACGTTTGAAGCCAGGTATGGGTTTTCAGGCTGGAATAGCTATTGTAATTTTGGCTATTATTTTGGATCGGATTACCCAGAAGATTGGCAGAGGTAAGAACGAGTGAAGTTTTAAGAGGTATATTTGACAGAGTATTCATAAAGTTATTTGCCTTAATTATAGAATTATCCTGATGAAACGTTTCATTCTTACTATTATTTTCCAAATCGCATATGGCTCGGATTATACTCAGGATAACCAGCCGTTGAAGCGGACACTTTACGTCTTTGTATTAAGTGCCGCTTAATATAAGCGTTATATTTTACGAAAAATTGTGATTTATGAATGGAGAACGTGAATACGAGTTTGGTCTATTGTTTGATGCAATGATTAACGAACGCCACAAAGTTAGAGATATTGTAAAAAGTAATAGAGCAGTATTAGAATCGACAAATGCAACTGGGGAAAATGTTCTTCGTTGGTTTGCTCTTGAAAATTGTTTTGAAGAGGTGTCTTTCCTAAGAACATTAGGTTCTTCTATTCAGTCTGTAACACTTACCGAAGCTGTCTCAATGGGTAACACGATGATGGTTGGTTTACTTCTTGAGCTTGGTGCTGATCCTGATTTACTTTCCTGTCGTGAAGCACTGAACGTGAACGACAAAATTAATAAACTTACAAGTAGACAGAAAAATATTATAAAAAACCATTTTAAAGACTATGGGTATGAAATATAACTTTGCACTCCAGTAGACGCAGGAAAGATTGGTGGCACCTCTGGGCTTAGGCGTTAGCTCGTTGTGCATTGCTTTACCTGCTAACCTTTGCCTTGCTCTCCGACCTTCGGTGGCCAAGAATGGTCTTAGGGGGCTTGGATTCAACTATGAATGTCTCAGGCCATATTTATTCAATGACAGCTTTTAATTGATTATCTCAAAAATAGAATAAAGGAAAATAAAATGGATGGTAGAAATCGTTCAGATATTGAATCAGGTTTAAAAGTGAAAGTTGTTCTTAAGAAAGACCAAAGATCTGGTAGTCTAACAGAAGGGATTATCAAAGATATATTGACCAATTCCTCTTTTCATCCACATGGTATTAAAGTTCGATTAGAAAGTGGCGATGTTGGAAGAGTAAAAGAAATTTTTGATTAATGTTAAATAATAGATTTAGATATCAATAGATTGGTAAGTAATATATAAAATGAATACCATTGATGTAAGCAAAGAAAGTGCACCTTATAAAATATTATTGATTGATTTAGAAAATTGTCCTAATCAAATTGATAAACTTCAACAAAACTTAGTGAATTTTTCTCAAATTATTATTTGTTATGCACATAGTGGAGTAAAAATACCACTTGATTGGCTTGTACCCTTAAGTGCTGCGGTTAATGAAAATAAACTAAATATTTATAAAATGGCAAATAAAGGTAAAAATTCTGCCGATTTTGGTATTAGTTTTTTTGCTGGCGCATTAATGCAGGAGTCAAAAAAAAGAGCTGAGTTTGTTATAGTTTCTAATGATACTGATTTAGATCATGTTGTTGCTTTACTTATAAGCCAAGGATGTTCTGCTGAACGTATTGGTACATTAAAAAAACAAAAAATAAATACTGTTACCAATTGTGAAAATACATTATCAATAAAAGATTTCTGTATGTATTTAACTACTAATAATAAGAATAGGCCAGCAAAAAAAGAAGCACTGTTAAATACAATTACTAATAAGTTTAAAAATACCAACTGTGTAGCAGAAGATATCTTAAAATTACTGGTTAAAAATGATGTATTAGAAATTACTAATAGCAAAGTTAAATACCATGAGGAGAAAATTGTAGCAATTTCCAAATAATTATAAAAAAAGTGAAATAAATATATTGGAAGCCGACCTATCGGATGCTTAAGAATGGTGTTAGAATAAATATTAAAAATACGAATTAAAAAAATGATTAAAGTATTACAAACAATTGAAAATTATTGGATTATACTAAGCATATGTATTTTGCTAATAATAACAACACTGTCATTATGGCCTATTGATGATCTTCCCTTAGTTCCTGGTACAGATAAAACACATCATTTAATAGGATATGCGATTTTAGTCTTCCCAACCGCATTGCGTAAACCTAATCGATGGATGTTATTAGTTGTATTTTTCATCTTCTATAGTGGTTTAATTGAGTTGATACAACCATATTTCAATCACTATGGAGAATGGTTAGATATGTTGGCAAATATAACAGGTATAGTTTGTGGCATCATACTAGCATCAGTAATGAATATTTTTAATAAACGTTAAATATAAAAAACTCTAACCATGGATTCACCCTTGCTATGCTTCTCAAAGTTACTATGGCTCTGGTTACATTCAGGATAACCAAACATTGAAGCGGACACTTTACATCCTTGTCTAGTTCCGCTTAACATAGGTGTTAGTAAAATATATTATGTTATTTAGGAAGCGCAAAATATCTTATAATGATAAACTATTACTTGATAAGGATTTAATAATGTACGGAGATAATGATGAAACTAAGGTATCACTACGAGATAGTTGGGAGTTCAAGTATATGCCTACAGAAGTCCTTAAAGCGGTAGAAATAAAAATTAAACATCATAAAGATAGGCTTGATTGGTGGACATCTGAACAAAAACAAGCGGAAATAAAGCTTAAAGAGAAGGGATTTGATTATCGGAAAAACCACCGTTCAGGAGGAAGTGATGTTGTGATTGTAGGCGATCCAGAACTTGCCAAAAGAAACGCAGATTGTAGCTCTAAAATGAGAGAGCATCAAAAGCAGATTAAGATGTATGATTCTTGGGAAAGGGCTTTAGCGATAAAGGTGAAAAGGGAACCAGATATACCACTAACTCTGTGGATGAAAGATATTTTATTTTTTGGGTTGTAATAATTGTAGTCAGAGTAAAATTAATTATAACTTTATCTTGGAGGTGAATTTTCAGCCTCTCAAGAAAGGCGTTATCCTGATAAACCGTTTCATCCTTGCTACGCTTCTCCAAGTCGCTATGGCTCTGGTTACATTCAGGATAACCAGTTGTTGAAGCGGACAATTTAGGTTTTAAGTATAATTACCCAATCGGTAAATACCGAGTAGATTTCTTCGTCAAAGATTTAATCATAGAATGCAATGGCTATGATAATCATAATTCCTATGATCCAATAGCAGAAAGAGAAAAGTTTATCATCAAAAATTATAGTTTAGTTCGTTTTCATCATAAGATAGACTGGAAAACTTTGATAAGCTGGAAACATAAATAAAGAAAATTAAATTATTTGTAAACATGCTACTCATAAAAACAATTAGATGAAATTTTATAGATATGGTAAATGTTGATATAGAAACTGATGCTATAGATAAAGATATGACAATGTTTAATATTGAGATAAAAGCTGATAATAAATTAAAAATTGGTTTTGGTAATAAAGCAGCACAAAATAATGAAATAGTAAAATAAGTAGAGCAACATCTTGATCAACTTATTGAAAATGCTGATATATCCGGTGGTGAAATTATAAAAATTAATGGGTCAGCTAGTCTGTCAATAGGTATGGTATTTGCACATAAATTTGGTCATTTATATCAAGCAGTTGCCTGTTATGATCCAAAATTAGCAAAATATGTCGTTACTATTGCACATGGTGATAAATATACAGTTGGGGGTTTAATAGATTAATAATTAACTTTAAAAATAGGAGTGCAAAATTTATTTTGCAATGAATGAGTTTCACACGAAAAAATATTTGTATATTATTGAAAATTTTATAATTTTTTCCAATTTGCAAAATGAATTTTGCACTCCTACCTATCTACGCAATATAAATTAAATATAGAACAAATACCGGAACTTGTACATTATTATGAAGTACGAATGCTCGCATTAACAGAGTATTCAAGCCAAATTTGGAACCGTTTTAATTGGTTTCTCACATTGGAAGTAGCAATATTTGGTTTCTTCTTCACTCATTTAGAAACATTGCCTACAAACCTTTCTCCAATTATACCAATTATTGGAGTGGTAATAGCTGTACTTTGGACTTTTATAGGATTTGAAGATCGTGAATCTATGAAAAGACATAGTAAAATAGTAAATGAGCTTGATGTTGAAATAAGAAAAATTTTTATTAAACAAGATATTAATTTTGCACCAAAAGTTAAAAAGAATTTTTTTTTAGACTCAGACAAACTTGGATATTGTTTCTATTTCCTCTAATTGTGGGATTATCTTGTATAGTTTTTATAATTAAATAATAATATGATGGTTGTTTCGGGAATGGAGCATGGCGTATTTCCCGAAACATTTTGATACTGGAGAAGATATTGTAATAATAGGGAATATTTTACTTGGATAACTCTTCAAACAAATTATTAAATAATTTTTTTGCTCAACAATCACACATTACTTTTGCTTTACTTTTTGGAAGTAAAATTAATGGAATAATTCATCCACAAAGTGATTGGGATTTTGCAATTTGGTTTAATAATACTTCAGTAAATGAACGTTTTATCCAAAAAGAACAGTTGCGGCAACAATTAGCTAAATTATTAACAGAAAAAATAGATGTAATTGATTTACAAACTGCTTCATTATCATTAATGTCCTCAATAGTGGCAGATAATATTGTGTTAAAAGGTGATGATTTACTGGAATTATCCATGTGTTACAAGTGTTGATTGAAAATTCCATTGGTAAAGCCAAACATTTATTAAAAATAAAACAACAAGTTATTCCGGTTTCAGCTTACGATGTATTTCAGTTATTACAATAACTTAACATTATTAGTGAAACTGAAAAAAGGCAATGGGATAAGACCATTGGTTTTAGGGATACAGTTGTTCACGAATACATGAATGTTTCTGAAGATATTGTATTTGCCATTGTAAGTAAACAGGAATATCAATTTACCTTAGCTTTTTTAAATAAATCATTTGAAGATTTTTGATAAATGGAAACATAAAATAATTGGTAGTGTTATAGATGTAAAGTTATAAATAAGATTATGTGATAATAAAATATATTTGATATTGCAAAATTATT
>DAOUSL010000279.1 GCA_030627235.1 Thioploca sp. | reverse complement strand
TTAATTAAATTTATGTATATATGATAGTCAATTTTGTATGTAAATTTTTAACAATCACCCCAGCCCCATCATCAGGATGCCTAGTCCCACAGTCCGCAAGTAGTTTGCTATCAAGATCATGTAAGCCAAACGCATTCCTAATCGCCAAGCCTAAACCGAAATGTAGATCAATAAGGTCACCTTCCTGAAAAGCAGCGATTTCATTTTTCTGCTCATCAGTAAGAATGCGAATGAGTAAATCTACAGCATCATTTACTGTCTCAGGTGTTTTGATTATTTCTTCAAATTGCTTGGTGTAGTCTGTCATTAATTAAGGCTTCATATGATCTTTCGTTGTAACTCTAAACTCAACTCTTCTAGATTTTTTCTCGTCTTGAGAAAGCCCATCATCTAAATAAATTAAGTTTGAAAATGCCATACCATTAGCCCTTAGTTTTTTTTCCAACCAAGGTCTATTATTATCAACAAAAGGCGTATTTATATTGTATGCATACGATAAAACATTATTAGCTCTTTTCTGAGATAGATCCATGTTTTTCAGGTAGTTTGTTTTATGTGAGTCTAACTTACCCCAGCCAGATGAGGTATGACCTTCAACTCTTATTTCTTCGATTTCATCTTTAAAATTAGATAGAGTTAAAATTTTTATATATCGAGGGAAAAACTCATCCAAAATAGCATTAAAATCTTCTGGTATTTTATCACTGCCTTCTTGAAAAGGAGTACTAAATCTGAATATATTATCCCCCGTTATTTCGGCATTCCATTGATTCAAATTACCATCGAATTCTTTATGCAGAGCCTTATTTAACTGAACCCTATAGATTTCTTTTTCATTCTGTAGTTGATATAAAAAAGCGATGGAAATAAACATAAATATCATCATTAAAGCAGACATAATATCTGCAATATTTATCCAACTTTCACTATTATCATCCATTATATTTTGCTATTTGCAGTTCTTAAAAGAAGCTGTAGACTCTCTTCAACTACATCGGTTGACTTCTTTAAACTAGCACTAATATCTGTACTGCTTGTGGAAAGGTTATTAATGATATTTTCAATATTTTTTTCTTGTTCATTTTTAATTTCTGATATTTTTTCTAAGTTTATCATCACATTACTTAAACTTTCTTCGTATTCTTTTATGTGGTTTTTATAGTTATCCTGCCAAGTTGTCATCTCTTTGACCGCACTATTTAACTCTTTAAAGTTATCACCGAATTGAGTTGTAAGGTTTTCATTAAATTTATTTACTACTTGTTCCAGAGCTATAATTATTTCTTCATTAGCTGATTTTGATATTGCATCTAGTGACTTCTCTAAAGTGCTTATTATTTTTTCTTGGTTTGCTGTCACATCATTTAAGTTAGCTGGTTTTGTATCAGAAATAGGCTTAAAAATAGAAATTAATATAGAAAAGAAAATACCAACTCCTGATGTAATAAAAGCAGTTTTCAGACCTCCTAACAAAAAAGGTATGCTATCTTTAATGTTAGAAACATCAAAACTATATAATCCAATTGATATTCCAACAAATGTTCCTAGAACTCCAAGGCTAACTATTTCATTTTTAAAATTACGTTGGGAATTTTTTTTAATGCTTTTTATAAAAAGAAAAAAAATGCAGGATAAAACGATAATTGTTACAAGCTGACTTAACATGTCACTCCTTAGTTATTTGTGTATATTTTATCAAATTTACTTGCATGAATTATGTAGTCCTGAATAGATTTATTGTATCTGTACCTATATTTCATGGCTAAATTATCAGGAGTAAATTTTTGTAACTCTTCAGAAAATGAAGTGATGTTATTTTTTATATCGAGGTAATTTGTAAAGGCGACTTGATGCCGTAATTTTTTTATGGTTAATTTTTTTTTAATAGGCCGGAAGAAATTCTGGAGATTATTTTTATAGTCGAGAAGTATTTTCTCTTCTTCACTAATATCTTCTATTTCCCTTTCTTTTCCAAAGACTTTGTTATTAATCCCTTTAGATAAAAAAAGTCCTATAATAAAAAGAACTACTCCACCGCCAACCGCTAAAAAAGCAAGCCCAAAAATTGACATGATGCCCGTACCAATTGAAACCAAAATAGATGAGAATCCAATACTTAAAAGCTTCTCTTGTATAGCATCACTACTATCTTTTTGAAGGATATTATCCTCTACTACTGTAAGTATAATTTCTTGTTTTTTTACCCACAAGTAGTACTCATCTAACTTTGAATCATATATATTAAGGTAAGACATCTATTTCTTATGTTTCCTGATAACTGTTTCAGCGCGAGTTAAACTTCTATCCGATTCAAGTATTTTTCTTTTATGACTACTCATCGTAGTACTCAAGTCTGGTATTTTCTTAAGGAGACTAGAAAATATCCTATATAAGTTGAAAACTAGGGTAGAAGTCAATGCGAGCAACCCGATCCACTTATAAATAACGTACTCAATTTTATATTGCTTGGCTGAAACAGCTATTATTTCTTCGGAAATTGAATTAAAAAAAACAATAAAAACCACAACAATAAAAGAGAATATTAACCTGATTTTATTTTCTTTTAAAAAACTAACCGCAAAAAAAAACTTCAACAAGTTCAGCATATTATCCTAGTAACTCTAAGAAAAGTAACCCTGTTGCACCAGCTAAAGCTCCCTTTGCAAATGTCTTTGTTTTTTTCACTTCCTCAGCAAGAATTTGTTTAAATTCATCATCAGACAAATCACTAACACTAATGCCATCATCTTTTAATTCTTTCAGCACTGTATCGTAGGAGTGGTCATTTATAATTTTATCTACTTGTGTGTTAGTTGCATTCTTTAAATTCTTTAATCGACCTATTACTTCTTGCATTTTAAGTACTCTAATTAGTATTATAAATTTGTTTAAATGACTTACTTTATAGCTTGCTTACTACGTCCCTAATTAAAATTATTGTTTATTTAATTATTTTTGGTGCTCATATTCCGCAAACCATATCTAACCAATTCTCTCTGTGGAGGTGGGGTTAGATTGATCTCTAATTCTTTTAGAGCAAGACTGATTACTTCAGAATAGCCCTGCTGT
>DAOUSL010000116.1 GCA_030627235.1 Thioploca sp. | reverse complement strand
TTGGGTAGGGATTCTTTTATTCATCATTATTATAAATGTTTTTCTTAATATATTTTATCTTGGCATTACATCTATAACACTACCAAATATAGATAAGTGATTCTGTATTTAATTGTGAATTAGTGAATTAAGAATGGTTAATTACTAATGATTTATGGAGAAGTTGTTGCTTATGTTATGGCCGCATCTTGGGAATTTTGGTCGGTTTAGTCTATGGCACTTGAAAAAGAATCTAAAGGAATGTTATTAGGGATATTTGGAGTAATATCTTTTGGCCTGACATTACCAGCAACCCGCTATATTATTGAATATTTTGATCCTATATTTATTGGTTTAGGTCGTGCTGTTGTTGCGGCAGTTTTTGCAGCTCTACTACTAATTATCACAAAACAATCAATTCCAAATAAAAAACAGTTATCTAAACTTATAATAATTGCCTTTGGTGTGGTAATTGGCTTTCCTGTTTTATCTGCATGGGCTATGCAAACAGTTCCAGCTTCTCATGGAGGAGTTGTTTTAGGAATATTACCTTTAGGAACAGCTATCGTAGGAGTCATGATTTCTAATGAACGACCTTCGATAGGATTTTGGCTATCAGGAATAGTAGGAAGTATTATTGTTATAATCTACTCATTATTTTATGGGGTTAACTCATTAAATATTGGGGATTTTGCCTTACTCGGAGCTATTATAAGTGCCGCTATTGGTTATGCTGTTGGAGGGCAACTATCTAAAGAAATTGGTGGTTGGCAGGTGATATGTTGGGCGTTGGTAATATCGTTACCATTCATAATTATACCAGCATGGCTTCGTGGACCACAAGAAGTATTTAATATTCCAATTAATATCTGGCTAGGTTTTTTATATTTAGCTTTAGTTAGCCAATTATTAGGTTTCTTTTTGTGGAACAAAGGATTAGCATTAGGTGGAATAGCCAGAGTTAGCCAGGCTCAACTTATACAACCATTTATAACTATAATCGCATCAGCTTGGTTAGTAAATGAAGCATTAAATACTACAACAATTGTGTTTTCATTATTGGTTGTTAGTACAGTAGCAATTGGAAAAAAAATGCCGATCTATGAAACAACTTAAAAAATAATTATAGTAATATAAGCAATTTATATTTAATTAAGCTTGCTAAAAGTTTACAAATTATTTTCTAATAGCCATTAAATGTAGGATGCAATGAACGAAGGGAATTGCATCAAGATTTAATTCATAAACTCATTACATCCTACATAAAGTCAGTTAATACAATTATATTTCTGTATTTTGGAAACAATGTCTATTAAGAATTACTAGATTTTAATAAATATTTTTAATAACTAAACCCAGTATTCGGTGATATATATGGTTGGGATGGTTTAGGTAAAAAATCTCGGTAATCTTGTAAATCACCAGATAAACTTGGATGTTTTATAATTGTTGGACGAATAAAAATTACGAGTTCAGTTTTGCTATAATCGTCATTGCGATAGCTAAATAAATCTCCAATCCAAGGTAGCTGGGATAAAAACGGTATTCCACGGCGATTTTGTTTAGAAGTATCCTGCATTAAACCACCAATGATTGCGATATTGCCATTTTCTATTTTTAAAACAGTCTCAATTTCCCGCATTTGAATTTCTGGTATTTCGTTGGTTGTACCGGCTAATGCTAATGATGGGTTAGGATCAAGTTTAAAGTCTATAATTCCAGAAATAGTTGGACGAACATTTAAAATAATACTATTATTAGCACTGACTTGAGGAGTAACGGCCATAACTAAACCTACTGGAACAGTATGGATATTGGTAGTATAGTTTTCTCTAGAGCTAGTTTCAGTTTCAGTAGTTTCTAAGCTAGTAGTAAAATACACAATATTATCAACTACTTTTATTAATGCAGTTTGATTGTTTAAAGCCATTATTTTAGGACTAGATAACACTCGAACTGAACCAAATTGTTCTAATAAACGTACAGTGCTGGAAATATCACCAAATTTACTGTTAGAATTTTTATATTCAAACGAGTAGAAAGGGCTATTAGCTAAATCCCCACCTAAAATTGATTGATTATAAGTAAAATTACCAGCAATCCTTTGCCAATTTACTCCAGCTTGATAATTATTATTTAAACGAACTTCTGCAATAGTTGCTTCAATTAATACTTGCCTATGACTGCTAGCTAAAACTTGATCTAAAAAATTTTGAATCTCTGCATGTTGTTTATGAGTAGCATAGACATTAATTAATCCAGTTTCTGGGTTGACAATTACCTTATCAGATTTATCAATTTCATTAGTTTCATAACTTGTCAAAATAGTATTAATATTTTTTTCTAAGGTTAACCAAAATTGATTGTTTGATTTATTAGTAATTGTAGTTATAGAATTATTATCCCCAGAACCACCACTAGAACCACCACCACCTCCTCCACCAACTCGATCAATATCACTAATAATTTGAGTTGATACGGTTACTTCACTGTTAGCTTCTCTTGACATATTTACATAATCAATTTTATATAAGTGCATGTAAGGAAAATCTGGTGAAATAGTGATCAGATTATCTATAATTTGATAGCGTAGATCAGCTTGTTTAGCAATTCGTTCTAACAATTGAGGTAGAGTTTGATTGATCGCATTTAGGGTAATATCACCTTGAATATTGGGATGAATATCTACATTTAGATTAGCATCACGAGCTAAGGTAAATAATAATTTATCTACTGGTACAGAATCAACTACAACAGTAAATTTTTCTAAAGGTGGAGTTGGCTGAGGAATTGGTACAAAAGCTTGTTGCTGGATTAAAGGAGGTATATCATCTTTTGGAATAGTAACATTTTTACTATTAAGATGACCAGATGAAGGTATAGGTGGTTGAGGGGCGCAACTTATTAATAATAAGATTAAAATTCCTAAATAATATCGTAAACTAAATACCATAATTTAAATTTTCAAAATTTGTATTTAAGCATAGTTAGCAAAAATATAGAACTAAAATATCAAACTTTGCTAACTGCTTAAATTATATAACAATTACATACTAAGACTATCACCACCTCTGGCAATACCTAATACCCCAGACCTAACTACTTCAACTATTAAAGCAGAACCAATTTCTTTTAGGAAGGCATCAATTTTATCACCAGTACCAGTCATTTCAACAGTATAAGTGCCATCACTAACATCAATTATACGACCACGGAAAATATCCACTAACCGTTTTACTTCTGATTCCGATTCAGTAACATTGATTTTAACCATAATTAGTTCTCTTTCAATATGACCCCCTGCTGTCAGATCAGTAAGCTTGATTACATCTATCAGCTTATCTAACTGTTTAGTAATCTGGTCAATAACACTCTCTGAGCCTCTAGTAACTATAGTCATACGAGATATAGAATCATCTTCAGTTGGTGCAACTGTCAATGACTCAATATTGTAACCTCGAGCTGAGAATAAGCCAGCAACTTGTGATAAAGCTCCAGCTTCATTTTCTAATAAAATTGAAATAGTATGACGCATTTTTAAGATAAACCTCCGTCTCGTGATAACATTTCATGATGACCCTTACCAGCTGCAACCATAGGATATACCATCTCTCCTTGATCAATAATAAAGTCCATAAATACCAGTCTATCTTTTAGTGCCAAACCTTCTTTTAATGCAGCTTCTACATCGGCTGGTTTTTCAACTTTAATTCCAACATGGCCGTAACTATCTGCTAATTTCATAAAATCTGGTAATGCTTCCATATAAGTATGGGAATAACGCCGATCATAAAATAGCTCTTGCCATTGTCGTACCATACCCAAATAACGGTTATTTAAATTAATTATTTTTATAGGTAAATCAAATTGTTTACAGGTAGATAATTCTTGAATGCACATTTGAATACTACCTTCACCAGTAACACAAACTACAGTTTCATCTGGATGTGCCATCTGAACTCCCATGGCTGCTGGTAAACCAAAGCCCATAGTTCCCAAACCACCAGAAGTAATCCAGCGACGTGGCCGATCAAATTTATAAAATTGAGCTGCAAACATTTGATGCTGTCCAACATCTGTGGTAACAAAAGCATCCCCATTAGTTAATTTATATAATTTTTCTAAAACATCTTGTGGTTTAATAAATTCACTGTCATGATCATAATGTAAGCAATTAGTAGCTCGCCATTCTTCAATCTGTTGCCACCAACTAGCTATAGCATCAAAATCTGGTCGCGCACAACCTTCTCTAATAATTTTAATTAAGTCTTGTAAAGTATGTTCTACTGAGCCTATCACTGGTACATCAACTTTAACATTTTTAGAAATTGACGCAGGATCGATATCCATATGAACAACTTTAGCATACGGACAGAATTTTTCTAGTTCACCAGTAATCCTATCATCAAATCTAGCTCCAATTGCAATCAACACATCACAATCGTGCATGGTCATATTAGCTTCATAAGTACCATGCATTCCAAGCATACCAATAAATTGTCTATCAGTAGCTGGGTAAGTTCCTAAACCCATTAAAGTTTGAGTAATTGGATAATTTAATAATTGAGTTAGTTCAGTTAAATATTGACTAGCATTACCACTAACTACTCCACCACCAGAATAAATAACAGGTCGTTTAGCCCCTAGAATCATATCTGCGGCTTGTTTAATATAACCTATATCTCCACCAGTAATTGGTTTGTAAGAACGTATTTCTATTGTTTCTGGATAGTCAAAGATTGTTCTATCAGCAGTTATATCTTTTGGAATATCAACTACAACTGGACCAGGTCTACCAGTAGTAGCAATATAAAAGGCTTTTTTTATTGTAGTGGCTAAATCTTTGACATCCCTAACTAAAAAGTTATGTTTTGTACAAGGACGAGAAATACCAACAGAATCAACTTCTTGAAAGGCATCATTTCCAATCAAACTAGTAGGGACTTGTCCGGTTATTATGACCATAGGGATAGAATCCATATAGGCAGTTGCAATCCCAGTAACAGCATTAGTCATTCCAGGCCCTGAAGTAACTAAAGCAACTCCTGGCTTGCCAGTAGAACGTGCGTAGCCATCAGCAGCATGAATTGCACCTTGCTCATGACGTACTAAAATATGTTGTAATTTATTTTGCTTGAACATGGAGTCATAAATATGTAATACTACTCCCCCCGGATATCCAAATATATGTTCTACTCCTTCAGCTAGTAGAGAATTTATAAAAATATCGGCACCAGTCATCATTTCAGCTTTATTAGCCATTTATATTCCTCTAAAAGTACCCTAAATATAGTAAATGAAAATATTAAAATAGTTAATATGGCATTGTTTACAATATACAATAGTAAAATAATATTAATTATACTAAAAACATATCAAAAAAATGATATATAATCAACTATTAAAAGTTATGTCTAGTTCTATATTATACATTGAAATATGTTTTGCAGTATTATGTATTCCCAATTTGGGATAAATTGTATTATAATTTCTCTAACTGATGTTATGCAGAAGAATTTCATAGATTTGCTAACTTAAAAATTATCAAATTCTAATTAAATATTACAAAATTGTATAATATCAATTATTTAATTCGCATTAATAGGAATCTACATGCAAAATAGTTATACCTATGAAGAGTTGTTACAGTGTGGTCGTGGCGAAATGTTTGGTCCTGGTAATGCTCAATTGCCAATGCCACCTATGTTGATGTTTGACCGTATCATCAATATTACCAATAATGGTGGTAGTGTGGATAAAGGACAAATTGTGGCTGAACTGGATATAAATCCAGATTTATGGTTTTTTAACTGTCATTTTCCAGGTGATCCAGTTATGCCAGGTTGTTTAGGTTTAGATGCTATGTGGCAATTAATTGGTTATTTTTTAGGTTGGTTAGGTGGGCCTGGTCACGGTCGGGCTCTTGGTAGTGGTGAAGTAAAATTTACTGGACAGGTAACTCCTAAAAATAAATTAGTAACTTATCGTATTGATATGAAACGAGTTATAATGAGAAGATTAGTGATGGGCATTGGAGATGCTATCATGGAAGTGGATGGACGAGAGATTTATTTTGCTAAAGATTTGCGGGTAGGTTTATTTACCACTACAGATAATTTTTAAGAGGATTTAGTTGTGAAACGTGTTGTAATCACTGGATTTGGAATTGTATGTAGTATTGGCAATAACAAGCAAGAAGTACTAGAATCTTTACGTCAAGGAAATTCTGGCGTTGAGTTTAATCAACAATATGCTGACCTTGGTTTCCGTACTAATGTTAGTGGTTCAGTTAAACTTGATTTGACTGGTTTAATCGATAGAAAAGCAAAGCGATTTATGGGAGATGCAGCAGCATTTACTTATCTAGCTATGCAAGAAGCCATTACTCATGCTGGTTTGGAAGATAATGATGTATCTAATCCACGTACTGGGTTAATTACTGGTTCTGGTGGTGCTTCTTCAGCTAATCAAGTACTAGCAACAGATATATTAAGAAGTAAAGGCTTACGGAAAATTGGACCATATATGGTTCCTCGTACTATGGGCAGCACTACTTCTGCTTGTTTGGCAACCCCATTTAAGATAAAAGGAGTAAATTATTCTATTAGCTCCGCTTGTTCTACCAGTTCTCATTGCATTGGTAATGGAACAGAACAAATTCAATTAGGTAAACAGGATATCATATTTGCTGGTGGTGGAGAAGAAATTGATTGGGCTTTAACCATGCTATTTGATGCTATGGGAGCTTTATCTTCCAAATATAATGAAACTCCACAAACAGCCTCTCGTACCTATGATACTACTAGAGATGGATTTGTGATTTCGGGTGGTGGTGGTATGGTAGTATTAGAAGAATTAGAACATGCCAAAGCTAGAGGTGCAAAAATTTATGCTGAAGTAACTGGTTATGGAGCAACTTCTGATGGATATGATATGGTACAACCATCTGGAGAAGGAGCAGTACGTTGTATGCAACAGGCATTAGCAACTGTTAAAACTCCTGTTGATTATATCAATACTCATGGTACTAGTACTCCAGTGGGAGATATTCGAGAGTTAGAAGCAATTAAACAAGTATTTGAGAACAAAATTCCTCATATTAGTTCTACTAAGTCGTTAACTGGTCATGCTTTGGGGGCAGCTGGTGTCAATGAAACAATTTATTGTTTATTAATGATGCAAGCAAGTTTTATTGCCGCTTCTGCTAATATTACTGAACTAGACCCAGTAGCTGAAGGAATGCCAATTGTGTTAGAGCGTATAGATAACGTCAATCTTAATACAATTATGTCTAATAGTTTTGGATTTGGTGGAACTAACGCTTGTTTAGTATTACAACGTTTCTCAGAATAATTCCAAGATAAATTTTGCAGGTTAAGTAGGTTGGGTTAATTAAATATAACCCGACACTAAACATTTTATTAACCCGACCTATATTGATAATAAAAAATATGTCAGATTCTAATTTAGCTAATATCCGTACTAAAATTGATAACATAGATATAGAAATTCAAAAGCTTATTACCGAAAGAGCTTATCTAGCTGAAGAAGTAAAACGAGAAAAATATGCAGTAGAAAAAAGCCCAAATTTTTATCGGCCAAAACGAGAAGCAGAAGTTTTAGACAATGTTAGGCAACGTAATAAAGGCCCACTGTCAGATAAAACATTAACATTAATATTTCAAGAAATAATGTCTGGTTGTTTAGCATTACAAAAACCACTCAAAATAGCTTTTTTAGGCCCAGCTGGTACTTATACCCAAGCAGCAGTATATAAAAAATTTGGACATGCTGTACAAAGTCTGCCACAAGCAACTATTGACGAAGTATTTCGTGAAGTTGAAGCTGGAATAGCTGATTATGGAATTGTACCAGTAGAAAATTCCACAGAAGGCGGAGTTAATCAAACATTGGAATGTTTTATCAATACTAAGCTGAAAGTTTGTGGAGAAATTGAATTACCGATTCATCATCATTTACTAGCAAATAGTGAATTAGCAAATATTAAACGAGTTTATTCTCATGCACAATCTTTTGCTCAATGTCGCAGTTGGTTAGATACACATTTATTATCAATAGAACGGATTCCGGTTAATAGTAATGCAGAGGCAGCCAAAATGGTAATGGGTGACACTGAAGCAGCAGCAATTGCTAGTAATACTGCCGCAGAAATTTACCAATTAGATATAGTTGCCTCCCGAATTGAAGATGAGGTGAATAATACCACCAGATTTGCATTGTTAGGTCAACAAGATGTGCCAGCCACTGGTAATGATAAAACTTCATTGTTATTGTCTAATCCTAATAAATCTGGAACTTTATATCACTTATTAGAACCATTCGCTAAAAATGATGTGAACATGACTAGAATTGAATCACGTCCTTCCCAACAAGGAATTTGGGAATACGTGTTTTTTGTTGATATTACTGGACATATTGATGATGAGAAAGTTATGAAATCCTTACAATCTTTAAAAGAACATACTTCTTTAATTAAATTATTAGGTTCTTATCCTTGTGCATAAAACATGATTAATAACAATATGGATATAACATTAGCTCAACCTCGTGGTTTCTGTGCAGGAGTAGTGCGTGCTATTGAGATTGTTGAACGAACTCTAAATAAGTTCCCCCATCCAATTTATGTATTGCATGAAATTGTACATAATCGTTACGTGGTTGATGATTTAAAAACTCGTGGAGCTGTATTTGTAGAGACATTAGAAGATGTTCCAACTGGTGCAGTGTGTGTATTTAGCGCTCATGGAGTGGCAACCACTGTAGTGAAAAATGCTAAACAAAGACAATTACAGATAATTGACGCTACCTGTCCTTTAGTCACTAAGGTTCATAACCAAGCTCAACGTTATGCAGAAGATGGCTATGAAATAATAATTATAGGTCATGCTGGCCATCCAGAAGTTGAAGGTACTCGTGGTTGTATAAATGAACCAGTTCATGTACTAAGCACTTCTGAAGAAGCTTCTAAATTGCAAGTAAAAACAACGGATTATGTAGCTTATGTTACTCAAACCACTTTAAGTACTGATGATACTAAAGATGTAATTGATACTTTGACAGCTAGATTTCCAAACATTAAAGGGCCAGCTTTAAACGACATTTGTTATGCCACTCAAAGTAGGCAAAATGCAGTGCGAAGATTGGCTAAAGATATTGATATATTATTGGTAGTTGGGGCTAATAATAGTTCTAATTCCAATCGTTTACAAGAAGTTGGCAAACATTCTGGCGTAATCTCTTATTTAATTGAAGATACTAATGATTTAAAAACTGAATGGTTTATAAATAAGCAATTGGTTGGTATCACAGCCGGTGCTTCTACCCCAGAAATTTTAATCGAGCAAGTATTACAATGGTTACAGCAATTTGGTATAGCCACAGTTAAAACGATGCCAGGTGAAATTGAAACCACTACTTTCCGAATTCCCTCTATTTTACAAGGATAACCAATGGAACTTACTGCTATATCCCCTATTGATGGACGTTATGCTAATAAAACTGCTGCTTTAAAACCTATTTTTAGTGAATATGGACTAATTCGTTATCGAGTTCTAGTTGAAATTCGGTGGTTGCAATTTATGGCTAATTCGCAATCCATTGCTGAAGTACCAACATTTAGTGATTCAGCTCAAAATATATTAAACAATATAGTTGAAAAGTTTTCTATTGAGGAAGCACAACGAGTTAAAACCATAGAACGTACTACTAATCATGATGTTAAAGCAGTAGAATATTTTATCAAAGAACAGATTGCTGATAATGCTGAGCTTGCTAAGGTTAGTGAATTTATCCATTTTGCTTGTACTTCGGAAGATATTAGTAATTTGGCTTATGGTTTGATGTTATCTGAAGCTAGAGATAATGTTATCTTGCCAAAAATGGAAGCTATTATAATAGAATTGACGGAATTATCTCAACAATATGCTGAAATTCCAATGTTAGCACGCACCCACGGCCAACCAGCTTCTCCTACTACAATGGGTAAAGAAATCGCTAATACTGTCTACCGTTTACAACGTCAAAAAGAACAAGTAGCTCAAGTAATTATAATGGGTAAATTTAGTGGTGCAGTGGGTAATTATAATGCTCATTTAGCTGCTTATCCAGATTTAGATTGGGTTACAATCTCCAAAAAATTTATTTCCCAACTTGGTTTACAACAAAATCCTTATACTACTCAGATTGAACCACATGATTATATTGCTGAATTATTCGATGCTTTAAGTCGTTTCAATACTATATTAATCGATTTTTGCCGAGATATATGGAGCTATATTTCATTGGGTTATTTCAAGCAGAAAACTATAGCGGGGGAAATAGGTTCTTCCACCATGCCACATAAAGTTAATCCAATTGACTTTGAAAATGCAGAGGGTAATTTAGGTCTAGCGAATGCAATATTCAGCCATTTGGGAAGCAAGTTACCGATTTCTCGTTGGCAACGGGATTTAACTGATTCAACTGTGTTGCGTAATCTTGGAGTTGGGCTGGCACATGGTTTAATCGCTTATGAGTCTTGTTTGAAAGGAATTAGTAAGTTAGAAATTAATTTACCAGCCATAGAAGCAGATATTAAGCATAATTATGTGATATTAGCCGAACCAATTCAAACTGTAATGCGACGTTATGGAGTGGAACAAGCCTATGAGAAATTAAAGGATTTAACCAGAGGTCAGGATATTTCCGCAGAACGGTTACAGGAATTTATAACTAGTTTAGATATTCCAGAGCCAGAAAAAGAACGGTTATTAAAAATGACTCCAGATAGTTATATTGGGAATGCAGTAGAGCAGACTAGAAATATTTGATAACTCTTTATAAATTTTGAACAAGATTTAACAGATTAAAGGATAAAACATGATTAAGTCAAAAGTAAATTCAAGTTAATTTAAAATCCTGTCTATCCTTTAATCTGTATAATCTTGTTCAAACAATTAATAACTACATTTTTGTACTTCGTCATAATCCCATTCAGCAGTATTACTTTCGCTATAATCAAATTGTACAGTAATGTCAGCACCATCAATAATAATTGTTTGTTGTCTTACAGAAAAATCATTATGATCTTTTGCAGTAACAAGGTAAAGTCCTGGGTCAGGTAGCATAACGCCAAGTTTAACACCTTTGGATTGCACATTAAATTGACAGGCATACATATCTTTTAGATTGTTTTCATTCATTATTTTCTTGGGAGTTTCTAAGTCATCATCGTAAATAATTAGGGCTTGTAATTTTACTTTTAGTTCATGTTCATCATCCATAAATGAGAAAAATCCTAGGTGTTCAAATATGAATTTGGTTGGAAAGGAAACACCTCCATTCGTTGCCCCAGATGTTAATGTTCGTTTATGTTCATTGGAGGCGACAAATATGCGTTTAATGCTATCGGCTAAGTCTTTTGGATCAACTGAATATAAACTGGCTTTTTCTAGTAAGCTACCAAGTATGTAAACTCCAAACAACATATCACGTTGATTATTATTTATTTGTCCAGTACTTGCTGCTGCTGAAAAATCCATGTAGGCGATTCCAGCTCCAGAAATATCATTGAGAATGCCATTGGCTTTTTTAAACATTTTTAAGCCACGATGATCTAAGGTTGCAATCATTAAGTCAAGAGTGGTGTCTGCTCCTAATTTAACCATTTTTTTGGCTTCTTCACTATCATCACCATTTTTTTCTAACAAATAGGTTTCTAGTTCTGTGGTTACTGTATGTTCAGGCTTGCCGGGTAATTCTGATTTAGGTATAGG
Organism: Thioploca sp.; assembly: GCA_030627235.1. Taxonomy (GTDB): domain Bacteria; phylum Pseudomonadota; class Gammaproteobacteria; order Beggiatoales; family Beggiatoaceae; genus DRQV01. The sequence continues at coordinate 2,056 of DAOUSL010000116.1, read as the reverse complement.
AGTTCTAGCAACACCGCCTACCATGCCGGGATAATAATAGGTTTTTGGGTCAGGATTGTAATTAACTTCTACTCGATCTTCTGCTACTAATTCATCATTGTCTGTATCCATTAAGCCAACATGTATGAAGTAATCACCTGGCGGGACTTGTTTGTCAAAAAAGTAAGTAAAAATTGTTTGCCATTCACCATCAGTTGGAGTTATGCGTTGATTTGTTGCGTAAGGGATTAAGGTGGTTTGGAAACCGGTTTGTTTATTGTGAAACAGCATTGATTCTATTGAAGAACCTACTGCACCAACGGCTACATAGACATCGTAATTTTTTTCAATTGGTTCATCGCCTTCAAAATCCATGCGAATATTAACATCTATTGTGGGTCTTTTGGCACTAAATTGGATGGCGTTGGTGCTGACATAAATATGTGGATTTGGGTCATAAGGAGTGGCGGTAAAGTTTATGTTTTCAATTGGTTGGTCAGTGACGTTGAGCCATTGAGATTTGGGGGTAAATTTTAATGGTTCGGAAGTTTGTGGGGTGATGAGGTAGAGGCCATTGCGGAATTCACGAGTTAGGATAAAGTTACCTGTGGAATCTGTATTTGCTTCACAGTTGTTGTCAATACAGAGGGAAATATTGGCTTGTGGTTGATTGTTTGGGGAGTTTATCTTGCCTGAGATAGTGATTGTAGAGCCTGTTCCCATGTCGTAAAGGACAAAAATTTCATGACCATTAGTATCTTTTTCTAATAAATCAGAATCAACATGCTTAAAAACTATGTAACGTCCATCACCACTCATTGAAGGATACTCATTTGAACGCATATACATTAGTGACTTAAGTTTTTCACCTGTTTGCTGATTGTAAATAAACATTGGTTTCTTATTACGATTCGTATCTTCAAAAAATGCGATATAATTACCATTTCCACTTATTGCATATCTTCCACCTCCGGGATTATCATCTGATATTTGAGTAATAACATGTGTCTGTAAATCATGTACAAACAAAGCATCTGTCCAATTACCAATATTAGCTAGAAAAATCACATATCTACCGTTTGTACTTATAATTGGCTGTTGAGGACTATTTAATTCATTTCCTTCATTATCAATGGCAATATCAATAGTAGTATCTGTTATTCTGTCATATGCAAAAAAGCGATATTTTGTATAACCATCTTGTACTTCTGATGTTCTAAATAGTATAAAACAACCATCACCACTTATTGAATGCAAGCCTGCTGGAATATTACCTTTGGATATAAATTTAGCAGTTCCTGAGTCTATATTATATAAATAAATTCTACCATAACTATCAGACACATTTCCCTCAAGAGAACGTGATGAACTAATAATTAAATATTTACCATCTGCACTTATCTGACCTGAGATAATATCTTCAATTTTATGAACAATAACATCATCTTCCCTATCATATATAACCAAATCATTACAACTAAATGGATAATTACATATATAATGGCTAGTGAATGCTACATAACGTCCATCTCTACTAATTGAAGGAGGATTAGTAACTGTATTCATTTTTCCGTCGTTATCACTATCAACAACAATACGTTCAATTTTACTTTCTAACAAATCATATACATAAACATCATATCCTTTCTCATCATCTTTCACCAAATTATCAAAAGAGTTGAAGACAACAAAACGCCCATTTTCACTGATTACAAGATCGTTACCACGATTATTCTTTTCTTCCCAATTGTTGTCTACAGAAATCCTCTGTATAGTTCCAGCCTCAACTAGTACAGGAATCCACAGCACTAAGCTAATGGATAAAATTAAATTTAGTGTTACATTTTTCATATGTTTACTCATTAAATAAAAGTGTTTGAATAAGATTTAACGGATTAAAGGATAATTTTTGGGTAGTCCTGCACAAAGTAGTGGTAAAAAATTAAATAATAATATTATTATAATGATGAATAAAAATCCATATAGCTCCAATATGATTTGGAAGTTTTTTAGAAAAAGAAAGAGGCTTCTAACAAAACGTGCAACGAAGTAACGAATGAATGTGAGATCAATTCGT
>DAOUSL010000353.1 GCA_030627235.1 Thioploca sp. | reverse complement strand
CCTACCCCATCAATAGATCTACTAATCATGGATTGACTATCTTCCTTCATATTATCAGGTAGAGCCTTATACATTACTAAGTCACTGGCATACTCCTTAAAGTATCCTTCTAGAATTAGCTTTTTAAAGTCCTCATTCTTAGCAAGTCTACTTAGTGCTTCTGCAGTTTGGATTAGCTCTTTAACTTCAGCAATCTCAATTTCAATCTCACTTAACTGTGTATTAAATTTATTCATCAATCATTCTCTCTGTGTTCCTCAGCATTACCTGTAGGCTTGGGTTATGGATTAAATACTGGCTAATCCGGAGCCATTCTGTTGTGCCTCTTGTTGAGCCAACATACTATCTACTGCTTTAGTTCTGTTATCAGCTTCTCCCTTAGCATCAATCACATCCAACTCCCTTGCATGTTTAGTAGATGATTCCTGTTCAACAAAATCTAAGTTCTTAAGGTCTGTATCACTAGAAGTGTTATCAGCTCTTGCACTCTCTAATCCTGCTCTAGCTTGATACAACTGAGCATTAGCATTATTCTCTACAGCCATAGAGTTCTCTTTAGCTATCTGTGCTTTAAGAAGTTCATTCTCTAACATCACCTTCTCCTGTTGCATAGGATCTGGTTGTGGTTGGAATGTCTCAATCTTCTTAGCCAGTGTAGGCATCTTACGTAACCTAGCTATGTCAGCTAACATCATCTGACTCATAGATGGATCCATATTATTACCCATAGTCTGTAACATGAAAGCTAACTCTTGTGCCTTCTGTTCATCAGCTTCTGCTGTACTTATGGTTAATGTAAGATCCATATTACCTGCAAGATCATCCCTCTTAACAGTTACAAATTCTTCATTAGTAATTCTGATCACTTCTTCTTCAGATAAGAACTCTCCATTCATAGAGATAATCTTTCTACCTATCTGTTTAATACCTTCAGCCATACGTCTGAGGATACCTAACTCTCTCTTAGAAGTAGCATCTAAGGCACTTCTAATGCCCGTAGCGGTATTACCAAGAGCTTGTCCACTAATGCCACTAGAGAAGGCTTTAACACCTGTTAGACTCTCTGCCTCTGCATTCTGCATATCAATCATAACCTGAGCACTCTGAGGTATCTCAGGGAAGGTATGCATATGGAAGGCTTGTCTTGGGTCTACAGAGGGATTAAATTCATAATCTAAACCCTTATCAAACTTCCTCTTGTTAGTAACGTCTAAGGCATCCTTACGAGTCCCCTGTTGACCGTTAGCACTTCTACCCATGATATCAATCATACCTCTGGTAACAGCACCAATGATCTTCTGGTTGTCTTCTAACAACTCACCATCAGGTTCACCATAAATAGATCTTCTCACAGGTAAATATTGTACTGTTACGAAGGGTAGCTCTTGATCAGGGAATGGATTATCCTCTAACCTAATCAATACATCATTAACCCATGTTGCAACAATTGGTTTAGTAATACCTGAACCATCAATGTCCCAATAACCCCAATACTCATGAGCAACAATCTTCTTCCTTGGTTCATCTCTAAAGTTGAATACTGTCTCATCTTTACCTGTGTAATCAGGAGTACTTAATACAGAAGAAGAACTCACTTCTATATCATCTAAATTCTTATACTTACCATCCTTCTCTAACTCTGATAATGATGTCTCAAAAGAGTAGATCACAAATGATGCTTTCTTAATATCACCCATACATGTTGGATCAATGATTACATTATTGTAGTCACATACCTCTACTGTAGGATGATTAGCCAATACATTAATCTGTGTCTCTGTATGGCTTCCTGTCTGTACCGCTTCAATAGGATACCCTGCTTGTACACTCATCTGCATGGCTTGTTGTACCTCAGGAGGTACTT
>DAOUSL010000318.1 GCA_030627235.1 Thioploca sp. | reverse complement strand
CGCAGCCCGATAACAATCGTTCGAGGCGACGAATTTGCCTGATAATCGCCCTCTACCGAGTCCATTATCAGGCATATTCGCTCCTCAACTCGCCATTAGCATAGAGATATTATGAAATTATTTGTAGTAAGACTAAATCCAGATACAAGGGAGTGCATTTCGTATTCAAAATATCCAACTACTAAAGAATATAAAGAAATTCACTCACAATCTCCAATGGATGGATTCCATGAAGCAGTTAATTTTTTACCAGAAAATGGGACAATAAGAGGCTATCTTCCACCACGACACTCAAGATCATTAAGAAATGGTATTCCATTTTGCCTTATTACAATAACAGCTAAAACAGCCAAAATTGGTGGTGATAAAATTATTGGGATTCAAGCAGGGTGCATTTACAACAAAGACGGAAACCAACATGAAAGAATAAACTTGTCGAATAATGATATAAATTCACCAAATCTTACATATCACTATTCATGTCAGGAGGCTTTATCACTTTTATTCTTAAACCATATATCCAATGCCAGAAATATAATTCTTGGTAACGATCTTAAGTGGATACGAGGACCAGTTAAAGAAATCAATAAAGAATCTTTAAGAAGGATTTTGAAAGAAATCTATAGTTCTAAGCCAAGTATTCTTGAAACTAAAAAACTAAAAGATATTGAATCATTAATTAAAAACAATCTATCTGAAGAAACATATATTTTTGCAGACGAATCAGACTTTTTAGATGAAGTAAAAAAACATTTCGAAGATACAGAAGAACCTTGTGGTAATGAGCATCCTCAGTTAAGAGTTACAAAAATGTTTCAATATGTGAGAGAACCAGCAGTAGTTGCTTATGCCATGAAAAAAGCAAAAGGGAAGTGTGGTGATTGTAACCAAAAAGCACCTTTTACATCAAAATCTACTGGGCTTCCTTACCTAGAAGTTCATCATAAAATACCATTAAAAGATGGTGGAAGTGATACAGCAGATAATGTTATTGCACTGTGTCCAAATTGCCACCGAAAAAAACATTTTGGCTAAAATAATTGCGGTTAGAGTAAAATTAATTCTAACTTCATCTTGGAGACCGACCTTCGGTGGCTCAAGAATGGTGTTAGGTTTCCACTAGACAAAACGAAGAGTCATAATTATTAAAATTACCGAAGATAGTAAAATAATAAAAAAATGCGTTACCAAATTCATAAATCTTATAGAAGAAAGTAAACACTACGCTGATAATGGATATACCATTAGTCAAATTCCTCCTAGTCGTGGATCTAATGATAGTGGTGTTTTACGACATTATATATTTATTGGAATGTTCGAACATGGAAAAGAACAAAATCTACTTGAAATAAATATTCCATGCGAATATGACAGAAATATAGGTTTAATTAGAGGAAGAATTGCAATAGATGAAGGCAACCATTATATTCTACGTTCTACTATTGGGATGACAACATCAGGTAGAGTAAATATTCAAGATCAAGTTGAGAATAGGCTTAGAAACAGAGTAGTTTATATTGAGAAAAAACCTTGGATAGTTGTCTGTAATATTGATGATTTTGATATTAAAGAAGTTATTACCGTTCTAGATGTTATAAAATCCTGTAAAGTACCTTTTCAAAATATAGAGTCTGATTTTATGAATAAAGTATATGACTCTATGAATAGCAATCAAGAAAGTAGAAAAGCAAGATTAAAGAGAGCACCTAAAAAACCAACTACAACAACTAGAAGTTATACTTCCTTTAATCGCAATCCTGATGTGGTTGCAGAAGTTTTATTCAAAGCAAAAGGTGTTTGCGAAATATGCAAAAAAGAAGCTCCATTTATAAATAAGTCAGATAATACTCCATATCTTGAAGTGCATCACAAGCAAAGACTATCAGATGGTGGAGATGACACAGTAGAAAATGCCATCGCATTATGTCCTAACTGCCATAGAAAGCAACATTATGGGTAAATGCACCTATATTTGGGTCAGCAGAGCAAAATTAATTCTAACTTAATCAAGGGGTCAGAGTACTTGATTTAACTCGTAAGGTGTATAAGCGAAGCGTCATACACCAAATTCATCCATATGGTGCATGATACTAATGTAGGATGCAAAATGAATTGCATCAAGATGTAATTCGTAAACTCATTACATCCTACATTGATAATTAATGTTTAACTTTGTTAGCATAGATGGTTATATAACTCTAGTTATTATCTCGTTCCCAACGGCTTCGTTGGGAATGCAGTCATGATGCACCAGCGTCAAGTATGAAAAAAGTTCCACCGATTTCATCGGTGGCTATTCACATT
>DAOUSL010000305.1 GCA_030627235.1 Thioploca sp. | reverse complement strand
CGCAGCCCGATAACAATCGTTCGAGGCGACGAATTTGCCTGATAATCGCCCTCTACCGAGTCCATTATCAGGCATATTCGCTCCTCAACTCGCCATTAGGAGAATATAGGATACAAAATGAATATAAAGATAATCATCTCAGTTGCTACATATTTTATTGCATTAGTAATAACAAGCATATTTATGCCAACTATCTCATTTGCCAGTAATTCAATTACGGCTAAAATAACAGATTACGGCATTTACACAATAATCAAGAAAGGTAGGAAACTCGCTGATGCAGACTCAACTGCAGGCTATTCTCGAAGAGGAGCAAAAGTTGAGCCTAGTATTCGTGCTCATGATATTCCTTTGAAAAAGGGAATAACCTTTGGCTTTCGGTGGGAAGCAACAGGGTTTTTGTGGGGTGTACCAACCAAAATGTACCATCGTATTAAGCACCCCCCAACACAGAAACCAGATGGAAGAATCACTACAGGTTTTGAAGAACCTTTTACAGCAATGCCTCGGAACGGAAAAGTTAAAGGAGGATATGGCTACAGGTTAACTGAGAAATGGGAACTTCTTCCTGGAAAATGGTCTATCGAATTAATATTTGATGAGAAAATACTTGCTAAGCAGACTTTCACTATTATTGATAATAAAATTAATGAATAATTTGGGGTCAGAGTAAAAAATCCTAACTTTATCTTAACTCGTAAGCCGTATATGTTTAATTAAAAATTTACGATTTGGTAGGGTGCATAAGCTATAGCGTCATGCACCTTATCTCTAACTTTATCTTGGAGGCCGACCTATCGGCTATTCACATTAAATCCCTTCAGGATTAACTCGTAAGGTGTATAAGCTAGGTAGGGTATGCAACACGAACCTTGGCACTAATAAATTAAGGCTAAATCCAATTCACATTGGTGATAGATGTGTGATTTTATCAACAAGTTTAATTAAAACCGCTTTAGAAACATTAATAAAACAAAGGTGAAATTGCTAATAAACCTTTAATTAATTACTCTCCTACCAATTAAATCTTGCCTACCTTTCACTAAATTTAGTATAATCATAATCTAATTATAATTTTCACGGAGAATTTTATGCAAAAGTTACAAGCCGTACACTATGGAGAAATAGAATTAATCCCCGGTGTTAAATGTGATGGATATATTTTAAGTGATGGCACTGCCTGTCTTAGTGAACGTGGGACTGCTGAACTATTGGGTATGAAACATGCCTCTTTACAGAGCGTGGCAGTTAACTGGCCTCCAAAAACAGTTAAATCATTCATTAATAATGATTTTATCGTGGCAGTTAAATCAGTAATAGTTACAGCTAAAAATAGTCCACATAAAGGTAGAACAATTAAGGTTTACAATACATTATTTATTGAGTCTTTTATCCGTGGATATGCCTTAGCATTTGCAAATGAGATTCTTAGACCAAACCAAAAACATATTGGAAAAAGATGTTCTATTTTAGCTTGTGCTTTGATTATAACCGCCTTAGAATCTGCTATTCAACAAGCCTGTGGTCTCTCTCCAAACATCCCAAAGATTGCTAAACAAAGTTATACTGATGTTGCTAAACGACTTAAAGCATTGGGTTTAATCTGTTCAATTGAAAGTGAAATTGCTACCAAAAAAGATATTGCTAAATTTACTGGTCTACCAATTAGCACTATCAATTATTTCCTTAAAATACATAGTGATACCATAGATACAATTCAGCTTGATTTACCAACTATTAGACAATCTGGTTCTAATGCTAATCGTATGAATGGCTATTCGTTAGAAGATGTTGGTAAGATGGTTTTAGGTATGGATTCAGTTGTTGGAATTGAATTGAAAAAACAGGTATTTGGCAGTGTTAGTTCTTTGGCTAAATTTGATACCAAAGGCGAAATAGAATGGCAACAGGTTCTAGCTAAAGTATTTAAAGGTTTTGGATTTCAACATAATTACACTATTGGTAAATATCGAGTAGATTTCTTCGTCAAAGACTTAATGTTAGTTTTAGAATGCAATGGCTACGATAACCATCAAAATTATGACCCAATGGAAGAAGCTCAACGAGAAAAATACTTAACCAGAAATTACAACATAGTTCGCTTCCATCATAAAATCGGTTTAGAAGCTTTATTCAACGGTATTTTACAAGCTAAATTAGGTAAGGTTGTTAAGCTTTATGATGTTGAATATGTTTATTCAAAAGAATCTGAAATAATTGGTGTTTAAATCCTATAATACCATATCTCATATTTTTAAAATTATTATAAAAAATCCAAACTTATAAATCTCCCCTCTATCTTAAATAATCATAGATAAAACTCGTAAGCCGTATATGTTTAATTAAAAATTTACGATTTGGTAGGGTGCATAAGCGATAGCGTCATGCACCTTATCTTCAGGCAATATTTCGCAGGCGGCTAGTGACTTATCAGAAAAAAGTACAGATCGCGCAGGGTCGGGTGATGAAT
>DAOUSL010000108.1 GCA_030627235.1 Thioploca sp. | reverse complement strand
TTGCATATTTATCTTCCCAACCTCTATATTTAGAAGCTGCTACTGAACGAGCTTCCATCCCAGTTTTAATTTTAGCAACTGTAGTTGGAATTTTCATCCATAAATCAATAAGGTTAACTTTAGCATCTCGGCCAATTACATATAAATAACGCCCAGATGCTGACATACGTGAAATATGCACAGCATGGCCAGTATCGATAATATTAATTATTTCCTTATTATCACCGTCAATTAAAGCAATTTGACCAGTATCACGTAAAGTTAAAGAAAAGACATTGTTTAAATTGTAATTATTTAATTTTTTATTAGGTCGTTGATCAGGTGGTATTAATAATTTCCAACTGTCCTTCATATCTTGAATACCATATTCTGGTGGTACTGGTGGCTCATGTTGAATATAACGAGCCATAATATCAACTTCAGCTTCAGTTAAAATTCCAGATTTACCCCAACTCGGCATACCCGAACCTGAACCGTAATTAATAAAAATTTTTAAATAATCAGTACCTTTAGCTTGAGTAATATCTGGTGTTAAGGGTTTTCCAGTAGCTCCTTTGCGTAAGACTCCATGACAACCAGCACAACGCTCGAAAAATATTTTTTTAGCAATTTTAAATTCAGCTAAAGTAAGAGAAGGAGCTGAAGGTGTAATTATTATTTTGGCACTAGTGGCATTAATAGAGCTAGGGGCACTGTTAAAAATTCGTTCGGATTCATAGCTTGGTGGATGATGAGCTGGTATATCAGTGATTATATCTTCAGGATTTATAGTATCCTCTTTAATTGGTTCTTCAATAGAATTTTTAACAACTTTAGGAACACAATCAGCAGTCTCATTTTCTACACAGCTAACTATTAACAATATGATAATAAATAAATAATTTTTAAATTTCATTTTGGTAACCTTCATTAATAAATATTTAAAGCATTTCAATATCTGATGTCATGTGGCATATAAGATGTAATATAAAATACATCAAATTATTCCATGTTTTATTCTGTATTTATATAAATGTAGGATGCAATGAACGAAGAGAATTGCATCAAGATGTAATTCGTAAACTCATTACATCCTACATAAAGTCTAGTAATACAATCATACTTGGCTATATTAGTTGTTTCGGGAATGGAGCATAGCAGATTTCCAGAAACATTTTAATATTGGTGAAGATATTGTTAATAGTATAAGCTAAAATTTATAGCTACTTTCAAAAAGATGAATTTTTAATTGAAAATGTTAATTAATTATATCAAAAAAGTTTATCTTGGTAAATATAAAAATCACGGTTTAATCTATATGTTAGTCGTTGTTATAACTAAACATTAATAAAATATATTAACTTAATTTGGTTTAAATTCCTAAATATTACAGAAATGAAAAATTATTGAAATAACCAAAGTTGTAATATAATGTAACATATAAAAAACCATTGAAAATAAAGCCATTATATTAATTTAAAAAATGTTTTGGTTAAGTAAAACAATTAAAATTCTTAATTTACAAATAATTATAAATATATAAAATTCAAATAATTTCTTCTCAATAGGTTATTTATTGCAATTTTGCTACAATAGATATAATTCTTTTATTTTAAATCTCTGTATTTTTAATCAACTCTAATTACCAAAACTACTATAAAATTTACCTAATGCTTATGCAGACAAATAAAATATATGTAGATAAATTATTGCTAATTAAAAAATTAAAAACTCCTACCAATAATAATTTTTTGCTAATATTAATGATAGTTGCATCATTAGGAAAACAATATGTCTGCAAATAATCCCCGTCATTCCCGATTCTTTTGGCGTTCTTCAGCTATATTCGGTATTTTAGACCAAGCATATCGTTTTAAAGAAGTAAATACTGCATGGGAAAATACTCTTGGCTTATCAACTAGTCAACTATTAGCCAAACGCTTTACAGATTTTGTACATGCAGACGATCAAGCTTCGACCAAATACTATTTAGAACAATTGAGTGAAGGAATGCGATCAATTTCGTTTTCTAATCAATTTCGTCACTATGACAATAGCTATCGTAACATGTTATGGGAAATAAATAGTGCGGCTTCTGCTGATTATGCCTATTATGTGGTAGGAATGGACATAACTAGTCGGGAACAGCCGATGATTGCTGATGAAATGATCAGCGTATTACAAGAAGGGGTAGTTTTACAATATGCTAATGGTACGATTGGAGCTTGTAATACAAGTGCAGAGAATATTTTAGGTTTAGCAGCTGATCAAATGATGGGTTGGGTATTGATTGATCCTGATTGGAGACTTATTCATGAAGATGATTCGCCATTTCCTACTGAAACTCATCCTGCTATTTGTACTTTGCGTACTGGTCAGTCTTATACTGATGTAGTTATGGGCATAGTTAAATCAGATGAATCAGTGATTTGGATTAGGATTAATTCTTATCCATTGTGGCGTAATGATGTTACCACTCCTTATGCGGTAGTCATTTCATTTTCTGATATAACTAACTATAAGGAAACTGAGCAGGCTTTAAGAAAAAGAACCGTTTCTCCTCAAGGTGGTGCTGTAGCAAATAACAATTATGATTTATGGGAATGGGAATTAAATACTAATGAAATGCGTTTTTCAGTGCAATGGGAAAAGTTATTAGGATTTGAAGAGCATGAATTACTGCCACATATAGATTCATGGTACAAAAGAATTCATCCAGCTGATTATAATCGAGTTAAATCTGATATTAACAACCATATAAAAGGTTTAACTTCAGTATATGAAAATACTCATCGTTTACAGCATAAAGATGGTAGTTATCATTGGATTCTAAGTCGTGGTAGTGTTATTAAGGATGCTAATGGTGATGCAATTAGGATGGTTGGAACCCATATTGATGTTACCGAATCACGCTATTTAGAAGAAGAACTAAGTGATGTAGAACATAAATATCAGCAATTACAAGAATTAGAAACTGATGCAGTTTTTATGTTAGATGCTAAATCTTTAAATATTATTGAGGTTAATAAAAATGCTATCCAATTATATGGTTATAGCCGTGAACAATTACTAAAAACTAATATATTAGATTTGTCAGCTCAACCAGATAAAACTGAGAAGTCAATGAAAAAAGTTATAAAAATGACTTCTACTCAATATCACAAAAAACAAAATGGGGATGTCTTTCCTGCTGAAGTTATTACTAGTTCCTTTTTATCTAAAGGCCGAACTGCATTAATGTTAATAGCCCGTGATATTTCTGAACGCCAAAAAGTTGAAACTGCATTATGGGAAAGCGAATCTAAATATCGGCAACTATTTGAAGCATCTTCAATTCCAACTATAGTATTTGATGCTAATACTCAACAGATTTTTGATGTTAATCAAGCTGCTACAGATTTATATGGTTATACTAAACCAGAGTGGGTGAATAAAAAAACAGAAGATGTATCAGCTGAATTAGGTAAGCGAACTTTAAGTAGCCAAAAACGAATAATTCCATTACGATGGCATAAAAAAAGAGATGGTACAGTGTTTCCAGTAGAAATTTCCACTGGTAATACTTATCTATTTCAAGGTCGTTCATTAGTATGTGCAACTTTACGTGATATAACTGAACGCAAAGCTCATGAAGAAGTGTTACGACAAGAAAGAGATTTTGTTAATAATTTGGTACAAGCTTCGCCAATGTTTTTTGTAGCAATTAATCCTGATGGCAAAATTAGGATGATGAATCGAGCTATGTTACAAGAAACTAAATATAATTTAGAAGATGTAATTAATAATGATTTTTTAACAACCTTTGTTCCTGAAGTAGAACAGCCATTAATCTCTGTAGAAATTCAAAAATTAATTACTTCAATGCAACCATCATTGATGGAATGTCATATTTTAACTCAAGATGGCAAGATATTATTAATTGAATGGCATAGTAGATCAGTTGTAAAGGCTGACGGAGTTTTAGATTACTTTTTTGGAGTAGGGATTGATGTTACTGAACATAAGCAAGTTCAAGGTTTATTACGATTATTTAAATCTATTGTTGATGTTTCTAGTGAATCAATTGAAGTAAGAAATACTGAAAAACAGTTAGTTTATATTAATCAAGCTTATGAAAAATTATTTGGACGAGATTTTAAAACAGCTCAACAAGTTACTTTAGATTCATATTATCCTCCAGAATCTTTAATAATTTTACAAGAAAAAGCTATTCCATCTATACAAAATGGTAAGAGTTGGACTGGTCAGATAGAAGCTTTACATAGTAATGGTTCTAATTTTAAAATTCAGCAATATGCAGATGCAGTACGTGATAATAGAGGAAATATCTTATTTAATTTTGGACTGATACAAAGTATTGATGAAAATGAGCGTAAATGGAAAAATTTACGTAATCAATGGGAAGAATCCCAGATGATTTTTAACAATACTCCAGCCATGATTTGGTATCGTGACAAAGATAACAAGTTATTACGTTACAATAAAAAAGTTGAAGAAGTATTTAAGAATTTTACAAAAAAAATAGATGAATATACAGATTGTAAAGAAATTATTAGTTTAGGTAGGCCTCAATTTGGAATTGTACATAGTATTAAAGAAAAAGATAATGATTCGTCATTACGTTGGTTACAATTTGATAAAATTCCTTGTTTAGACATTGAAAATAATGTAATTGGAGCATTAATTTTTGCAATTGACATTACTAAACATAAGCAAATTCAATCACTCCTATCTAATAAACAATCAACCGCATCACGTGAAGATGAAAGCTTGTTATTTTCAGTCTTTGATGCTGCCAAAATGGGAGTTTGTTTAACCGATGATCGTAGTAAATTTATTCAAGTAAATAAAGCATATGCTAATTTATATGGTTATACTAAAGATGAAATTATAGGAAAGGTATTTACTGCAATATTGCCTCAGCCTAAACATGCAGAAGCTATTCGTGAATATTATGATATATTGATGACAAATGATAGCACCTCTTTCATTAAAAAACGTCAACAAGAAATTCATCGTGATGGTCATTCTTTTGAAGTAGAAGTTATGATAAAAAGAGTCGTATTAGAAGATAACCGAAAAATGTTATTGACCATTATCAGTAAAGTTAAAGATTAAATTATATAATGCTAAAGCCATGAAAAATATAATAATTACTTATAGTGTCATTTGTTTAAGTTAGTATTTATAGTACAATGCCATAGTTTTCTAATACTATTCCTAATAACTATTTTTTCCAATCATAGCTAATTCTTCTGTTTCTCCACCTGACCTATCTGGATTAACTCTATGATTGGATGCTGATGTAATTTCAGGACAATCTTTAGTAGGCATACTTGCAGTTCTGCTACCACAAAATATATTAACAATATGATCAACTTGAAAGGAAATATCATATATGAACAATTTTTCTATATATTCAATAACATTAATATTATCAATATTCTATTTGCCATTAGCTCAAGCAAATCCGGGTGGAGTTTCTACTAATTTACAATTGTGGCTTAAAGCTGGTACTGGAATTAGCGAAACCGATGGCCAAGCTATTACTAGTTGGACTGATCAATCTACTAATAGCTATACTGCAAGTAATGGTGGTAGCGATAGTCAAACCTCACCTACTTTTAGAGACAACATTTCAGACAACATTAACTACAATCCAACCGTAGAATTTGATGGTGTTGCAAATGGAGTTGATTTAGCAAGTAATTATATTTATTCATCTAGTGATGGTTTGACTTTTTTTGCCATTGTTAAACCAGATATCAAAGCAAATCAAATAAATTTTATTTTTGATTTTGGCAGAGTAGGGGATACCGGCTATGGTTTTGTTTATGCAAATGACGCTTTTAAAATATATACTCCAATTAGTCATGGCGGCATAGTTAGTGATGCAGTGACTCACTCATATAATACTGATCCAATTATATATACTGGAAAAATAAATTTTAACAATGAGCAAAGAGTTTATTTGAATGGAACTTCTTTTTACAATAATACCATTACATTAACTAAACTCACAACAAGTGAAATTACAGAAGATCCAGTTCATTCTGGTGAGCCAGATCAAGGACCAGTAAGTATTGGTAGGATGTCTAAAAAACTTAATGGTAGTAATCGTTTGTTTGATGGCAAAATCGCTGAAGTAATCTTATATGATGCTGATTTAACAGATGCTAATAGAAACAAAGTGCAATCTTATTTAGCTATCAAATATGGTATTACTTTGGATAGCTCGATTGATTACGTTGATTCAAATGACACAGTAATTTATCCTTCAACTACCACTCATAGTTCCTATATCAATGACATAGCTGGTATTGGTACAGATAACGGTAGTAGTTTGAATCAACCTAAATCTATTAGTGTAAACAGTGATAGCATTATCACCATTACTGGTAGTGGTATTGCTGATGGTAATTTATTAATTTGGGGTAATAATAATGGTGCTTTGACTTTTTCATCTATTGAGACACCTAGTAATATCAGGCGTTTTCCACGTAAGTGGATAGCTAGTGAAACTGGGGAAGTTGGCAATATTATAGTTAGTTTTGATTTGACTAATGTGGTTGGAGCCGATTTAACCGATGCAACTAAATATCATTTGTTAATTGATGCTAATGGTGATTTCAGTGATGCAAATGTTACAACTGGCGGAACCTTTAATGGCAATGCAATTGAATTTAGTGGAGTAAATTTAAATCATAGTCAATATTTTAGTTTGGCTTACACTAATACTACGCCGATTGCTGGTTTTGGTACGGCGTTGGATTTTGATGGGACGGATGATTATATTTCAGCTAATGTAGCAACTACAGCAACAGATAATATTACTATGGAAGCATGGATTAAATGGACTGGTTCCATTGGCAATAAATATATATTTAATAATGGAAATGCTAATTCAAGCGGATATGGTTTGAAACTGAATAATAGCTATAAATTAGATATGATATGTGGTGGAGTTACTATTGAATCTTCAAATAAAATTTTACCTGCAAATGAATGGCATCATGTTGCTTTAGTAAGAAATAATGGTACTTGGGAATTTTATTTTGATAGTATTGCTTTTGCCTTAACTGGTAATCCTACACCTAATATACCTAATGGGATAATGACCATTGGCTCCACTAATACTGGTTCTAGTAATTTCCAAGGACTAATGGATGAAATGCGGGTTTGGAATGTTGCTCGTACTCAAGATGAAATAAAAGCTAACATGAATCTAACTTTGAATGGTGATGAAACTGGATTAGTTGGTTATTGGCAATTTGAAGATAATACTGGCAGAACAGTAGTTGATAGTTCTCCTAATGGCAACAATGGTATTTTAAATGGTGATATGACTTGGAATTTTTCAACTAATCAAAACACTCCGCTCAATGGTTCATTAGCTGATTTTGTAAACTTTGATGCAGATGGCGATCCATTAACTTATATCCTTGTTGATAATGATGGCGGTGCTACTGTTCTTAACGATTTAAATACTGGCACATTTACCTATACTCCTGCTACTTCTGGAACCCATACTTTCACCTATAAAGTCAACGATGGTCTAGCTGATTCTAATATAGCTGCTGTGACTGTTAACGTGACTAGCTTAATTGTTGATAATATTTCTGATATAGATGGTGGTGATTATAGTGCCGGACAAAATACTCTACGTGAAGCAATTGCCAATTCAAATGCAGGAGATACGATTACTTTTGATTCTAGCATCGCTGGGCAGACTATCGTTCTTAGTGAACAACTCACGATTGACAAAGATTTAACTATTGATGGTACTGGACAGAAAATAACTATCGGTGGGAATGATGAAGTGCGAGTTTTTGAAGTTACAACTGGGACGGTTACGTTTAAAAATCTGACGATTACTAATGGTAATAGTGTTGAAAAAGGTGCTGGTATTTTTACTAATAGTGGTACAACAGTAACAATCATTAATAGTACTCTTTCTAATAACAGCTCTGATAATGATGGAGATTTAAATGTTTACAATAGCACTTTTTATAAAAATCATGCTGATTGTGGTAGCTGTAATGGCGGAGGAATTCGTAGTGCTTCTGGAATTGGAATAATAACACGAATCAAAAATAGTACATTTTCTCATAATAGTGCAGGTCTTCGTGGTGCTGCAATTGATATGCGAAATACATTATATTTAGAAAATAATATACTTGCTAATTCTACAGCTGGTGAAGCTGATTGTAATACCTCTGCACCAATACATATAGTAACTAATATTAATAACTTAATTGAGAATAATACATGTGGATTTGGTGATACAGTTTCTGGTTTTATTGGTAATCAAGATCCAAATCTCGGTTCTCTGCAAGACAATGGTGGTGATACTCAAACAATGGTTTTACTAGCCGGAAGTCCAGCGATAAATGCCGGAGATAATACAACTTGTGAAGCAACCGACCAACGTGGTGAATCTCGTCCGAAACATGATACTTGTGACATTGGAGCTTATGAATATGAACTGCCAGCTCCTATTAATTTAGCCACTAATAATTCGGAAACACAAATTAATTTATCGTGGACAGATAGTAGTTTAGACGAAACAGGATTTAAAATAGAACGAGATAGTAGTCTGATTACAACCATTACTACAACTAATTACAATGATGATAATTTAACCTGTGAAACTATTTATAATTACTCAGTAATGGCTACTAATTCATCAGTTGATTCAGTTCCAATTACTACCAATGCCACAACCTCTATTTGTCCGCCAACTAATTTATCAGCTAAAGCTACCTCTGAGAACCAAATCAATCTCAAATGGACAGATAATAGTTCCAGCGAGATTGGTTTTAAAGTTATGCGAGGAAATAATTTAATAACAACAACATCTGTAAATGCAACTAGTTATAATGATATAGATTTAAACTGTAATGGAATTTATACCTATTCAGTTATGGCAACTTCCACCAGTGATTCTTCATCAATTACAACCCAAGTAACTACTTTGCCTTGTGCTATAGATGTCTTCTATGATTTAACTATTACTAAAAATGGCAATGGTACTGTAACTGGTTCTAACATTAACTGTGGTGCTGAATGTGTGAAATCTTTTACCGATCAAACAGCTGTTTCCCTAGTGGCAACCCCAAATACTGGCTGGTTATTTAGTAGTTGGACTGGTGACTGTGACAATGTTGGCCAAGTAAAAATAAACAGTGCTAAAACTTGTACTGCAAACTTTATTGAGGAAGAAGTTGGAGAACATCAATTAACTATAAATATCATTGGCTCTGGAACTATCACTGATGGTAAAAAGATTGACTGCCCAGATAATTGTGAAGCAAGCTTTCTAGATCAAGAAATTGTCCACTTAACTATTAAACCAAAAGTAGAATGGATATTAAAAAATTGGTCGTGTGATAAACAGGTTTACATGGATGATGATAAGATTTGTGATGCTCTTTTTATCAAAGACCCAAATATTCCCAATAATGGTGATGGAAATGACGATGGAATTCATGATGCTGATCAACCTAATGTAGCTTCCATGCCAGATCAAAGTTCTGGTAATTATCTGACTTTAGATATAAAAGGCAACGTCATACTTAAAGACATTTACACGGATTTAGCTGAAAATCAAGATTATTTTGAAGATAAATACATCTTTCCACAAGGACTAGTTTATTTTGAATTAGAAGGAACTGAAGCAAATATTACTATCTATTATCATAGTCTGCAAAAGCTTCGTGCCACTCCAATCTTTCAAAAATTTGGTACTAAAGTTCCTGGTGATATGAATACTTTAGAATGGTATGTATTACCAAATGTTATTTTTGATACTGTTCAAGTTGGAGAAAAATCTGTTGTCACTGCTACCTATAATCTTAAAGATGGTGAATTGGGTGATAGCACTGGAATTGATGGCAGGATTATTGATCCGGGTGGGTTGTCATTTAATAGATAGTTTTTTGGAGTGGAGATAGTTTTATCTCACTAAAGAGAAAAATGCTATAATCTTCTTATTTTACATATGTCAGGTATACAAACAATATGAAAACATTAAACATACTAGTAATTTTTACTTTGCTAATTTCACCAATTTTTAACCAGGCTTTTTCAGTAGAAAGAGTCTTTAATTTCGATTGTAGTAGTATGGTAGATTCAAGTGGTAATTGTGATGGTAGTTGGGAAAATACTGTTACTATTCCAAGTGGAGATACAGTTACTGTAAATACAAATGATACTTGTAGTTTTGCTTATATATATGATTATTTTGTGCCAAACGAAGGAACTAGTTCACAATCTGGCAGAAATAAAACTTTTACTTTAAATTCTGGACAATCAGGACGCTTGGATATATATCTAAATGGTGTAGGTGGTTATAAATGGTATTTTAATAGTGGTGCTAGTTATAGTCAAACTAATAGTACTCGTCCAGCAGCCACATCAGCTTTATGTTTCAATACTGCTCCTACCATAACGTCTGTTAATTCCGTGACAGTTGCCGAAAATCAAACCTCTGTGTTAAATGTTACAGCTACCGATATTGATAATAATAACATATCGTTTTCTATAACTAGTGGTGCTGATTTTTCTATCACTTCTTCATCAGGTGCAGTATCTTTTATAACTTCTCCAAATTTTGAATCCCAATCCAATTATTCACTTTCCGTAACCGCTGATGATGGAAAAGGTGGTACTGATAGTCAAAATATATCTGTTACTGTTTCTAATGTAAATGAAGCTCCAAGTATAACCGGAGCTAATATCACTGGAACTGTTGCAAGTGGATCAATTTTGACAGCAGTTGGTACATTTACCGATCCAGATATCACTGATACTTCTTCTAATGGAACACTTTCTTATCAATGGCACACTGGAACTAGTAATTCATGTACTAGTAAAACTAATATCACCGGAGCTACTAACTCTACATTTAACTTGACCCTTGATCAAAGCGGTAAATATATATGCGTCACCATAACACCAAAAGACGATGAAAATTTAGCTGGTTCTTCAGTAACTAAAACTACTTCTATAAATTTAGATAAAATAGATACAATTGCTACAGCTGTCGATAAAACTCGGGCTTATGGTAATTCTAATCCTACAGCAACCTATACTTATACTAACGGTGGTAGTGGAATAAATAGTCCACCAACTGCAACCTTTCCTGCTGTAACTGAAAACATTGGAATATATAGCATAACATGTAGTGGAGGAACTGATGATAAATATGATATTACATCTTGTAATTCAGCAACTTTAACTATTAATCAAAAATCTATTTCTGTAGCAGCTGATGATAAAGCTAAAATTTATGGGGAAGCTAATCCGACTTTGACGAAAAGTTATACTGGATTGGCTAATGGAGAAACAGAACTTTCAACACCACCATCTTTAGCTACTACTGCTGATATTACCACTGGTGTTAGCACAATTCCAATTACTTGTACTGGTGGTTCTGGCTCAAACTATTCCTTATCATCAGCATGTGCAGATGGAACTTTGACTATTACTAAAAAAACCGTAACTGTAGCCATAGATAACAATACTAAAATCTATGGAGAAGATAATCCAACTTTTACGGCAAATTATAGTGGTTTTGTTAATGATGATACTGTAATGTCTCCTCCACCAAATCTAGTTACTATCGCAGATAATAGTAGTGTTGTTGGGGATTATGCTATTACTTGTAGTGGAGACTCTGATCCAAATTATTTTCCAGATTGTACAAATGGAACTTTAGATATTACCAAAAAAGCCATAACTGCTTCAACTGATGCTAAAACTCGCACTTATGGTACGGATAATCCAACTTTTACTGCTACATATAACACATTTATTGCTGGTGATATTGCAATGTCAACTCCTCCAATTCTTACTACCTCTGCCATTATTACCAGTGCTGTTGGAGATCATGATATTACTTGTAGCATCAACACTGATGATAATTATAATCTAACTAGTTGTAATAATGATATTTTAACCATAGTAAAAGCAGATACGATAACTGCCATTAATAGTGATAATGCTGATCCTTCTGTTGTTACTCAAAGTATAACGATTAATGTAAGTGTTGATTCAACCACTAGTGGTATACCTACTGGAACTGTAACTATAGATGATGGTAATGGCAATACTTGTGATGTAACTTTGATCACTGGTACTGGTAATTGTGATCTAGTTCCTACAAATGGTGACACTACTTTGACAGCAACTTATAATGGAGATGAATCTTTCAATAGTAGTTTTGCCACTGAAGCACATGCTAGTTTAGTTGCTGCTATTAAAATTGATGACGGTGATGGTGTTAATGTTGCCGAAGAATTAGAAACAACTGATATATATACTTTAGCTGCTGTAACTGTTCCAACGAGTGCCATTACAGTTACAATTACTGCCGATGACCAAATTCAAATTAGCACTGATACTATTAATTTTGCAGAAACTAAGACCATAATAATTGATGATCTCACAATACATACTATTACAGTGAAAGCAATTGATGACAGTGATTTTGAAATTAACCAAACTACCCAAATTACTCATGCAATTACCACTGGAGACGGTGGGGATTATTCCACTAACCTAAATATTTCTGCTGTTGATGTCAGTATTAGTGACAATGATCCTGGTGTAATAATCACATCAACTAATGGCAAAATAGCAGAAGATGGTGCAACTAAAATTTTGGAGATAGTATTAAATACTCAACCGACAGATGATGTCAGCATAATTATTGCCACAGATAATCAAACTACGGTTGATAGCAAAAATCTTATTTTTAATAGTGATAACTGGGATCAAATACAAACTGTGATAGTCATGGCAATTGACGATGAGAATATAGAAGACATACATGAAAGCACGATTAATTTCAATACTTCTAGTAATGATAGTGATTACAATGAAGCAATCTTTATTATTAATGATACAGAAGCAACTAATTTATTAATAGATATCTATGATAATGATTCAGTAACCGTGACATATAATTTAGCAATAACTAAAATTGGTAACGGAATTATAACTACCTCTTACGAAATTGACTGTGGAACAGATTGCGAACATGAATTTCCTGATCAAACCAAGCTTACTTTAATCGCAACCCCAGATATTGGTTGGATATTTGATAGCTGGACAGGTGATTGTGACAAGGATGGTTATGTAAGAATAAATAGTGATAAAAATTGTACTGCTGTCTTTCTCAAACAACATATTTTAAATATTAATGTGGAAGGTCAAGGTATTATAGATGACTGTGGTACTAGTTGTATCCAAACTCATTTAGATGAAGAAACAATTAACTTGACTACTACTACAGAAGGAATTTGGGTTTTAGACAATTGGAGTGGTGATTGTGATGAAGATGGCAAAGTTATCATGGATTCTGATAAAACCTGTACTGCTACTTTTGTTGAAGGCTATCCTTTGGTTATTACTATATCAAATGGCAAAGGAATAGTGAAAACAGAAACCAAAGAATGTGCAGAGAACTGTGAAGAAATAATGTCAGCCAATTCAATTACTAGTTTGATTGTCGAACCAGAAATAGAATGGGCTTTTGATAGTTGGTCTGGTGATTGTGACGTTAATGGTGAAGTAGAAATGACCAAGAAAAAAGCTTGTTCTGCCAATTTTATCAAAGATCCAAATATTCCTAACAATGGTGATGGAAATGGCGATGGTATTCATGATGCGGATCAGCCTAATGTTGTTTCCATGCCAGATCAAAGTTCTGGTAATTATCTGACTTTAGATATAAAAGGAAACGTTACACTCAAAGAAATTTACACAGATTTAGCTGAAAATCAAGATTATTTTGAAGAAAAATATATCTTTCCACAAGGTTTAGTTTATTTTGAATTAGAAGGAACTGAAGCAAATGTTACTATCTATTATCATAGCTTACAAAAGTTGCGTGCTACCCCAATTTTTCAAAAATTCGGTACTAAAATTCCTGGTGATATGAATACTATAGAATGGTATGTATTACCAAATGTTATTTTTGATACTGTTAAAATTGGAAATAAATCTGTTGTTACCGCTACTTATCAACTTAAAGATGGAGAACTGGGAGATAGTACTGGAATTGATGGCAGGATTGTTGATCCGGGTGGGTTGGTTTTTGAAAGATAGTTCTTCGTCTGTCATTTTATAGTTATCTTATAAATTAATGGAAATTATAGCATAGACTTTGCGGTTCAGAATATTTTTTGGAATACAAGGTATTATTGTTTAAAGAATAATTGGTTATTATTAGGTTTTCTAGTATAATTGAAAGTATATTTTACGATAAAATTTAATAGAGATAAATAATGAAACAATTTCTGATCGTATTATTTTTATTATTTTTTGTGCAGAATGCTATGGCGGCACCGCTGGATGATTTTGTTACTACTTGGAAGACGGATAATGCTGGTAGCTCAAATTCTACTTCAATTACCATTCCTACAGACGGTGCAGGATATAGTTACAATGTGGATTGGAATAATGATAACACTTTTGATGAATCTGGCCTTATTGGCAATGTGACGCATGATTTCGGTAGTGCTGGTACTTACACGATAAGGATTCATGGGACTTTTCCACGAATTTACTTTAATAATGCAGGAGATAAGGCTAAAATTCTTGATGTGATGCAATGGGGAGATATTGCTTGGGAAAGTATGGAGAGTGCTTTCAAAGGGGCAACTAATCTACAAGTAAGTGCCATAGATTCACCCAACCTTAGCAACGTTACAAGTATGGCTGCTATGTTTTATGGTGCAACTGCTTTTAACTCAGACTTAAGTAGTTGGGATGTAAAGGTAATTAATGTTACAAATATGTCTTGGATGTTTCGTAATGCAACTGCTTTTAACCAACCTCTAAATAGTTGGAATGTCAGTAATGTAACCAATATGTTTGCTATGTTTACAAATACGACAGCTTTTAACCAAGATATAAGTACTTGGAATGTCAGTAGTGTGACCGATATGGCCTCTATGTTTGGTGGTATAACACTCTCAACAGCGAACTACGATGCACTGCTTGTAGGATGGAACGCTTTAACCCTTCAGTCAGGAGTTACATTTAGTGGAGGTAATAGTAAATATACTGCTGGTTCAGCTGCGGTGACTGCTCGTACAACTATGACTGGTACTGATAGTTGGATAATTATCGATGGTGGTAGTGGTACAGCTTAAACAATAACATTTACTAATCAGGGAACTAAAAACCTCGGAGATACATTAACTCTTGGAGCAACCGCAAGTAGTACACTAAGTGTAACTTATACATCAACCACTACGCCTATTTGTACTGTTGGTGCTAGTACTGGTGATGAAACTGTAGAAAAAACTAAAAGTTATTTAGGTGATGAAATGTATGCACGTCTCCATTGGTCAGGCTCAAGGATAAATTTATTCAAAAGTGGTCGTACTGATTGGTTGAAAATGAAAACAGGGT
>DAOUSL010000293.1 GCA_030627235.1 Thioploca sp. | reverse complement strand
TCAAGCCATACAAAAAGCAGTGAATGATTGGCATAAACAACAAGCACTCAAAAAAGTTCTTAATTTTAAGCCTTATAAAGTTAATCAAGACTCAGTTGAAGTATTGCATGAACTTAGGGAGCAACGGACACAGCAAGTTATTGATGCGAGTTGGGGTTAATCATACAGCGCTATGTAATAGGCAGCTCATTTAATTATACTCGTAGTGGCTGTATCAATAGTCATATATGCGTCATTAAATCCTACCCAAAGGAAAGCTGCTGGAGTAACTTCTAATTATGGGTCCTCAGAAAAGTCCTAGCAATAGCTCTCTCAACATTAATACTTTATTTATAATTGATGCACTTGTGGTGTAGAATCGAACCATATCTATTTTTTAAGTAGGCCTTACCATGACCAGACAAAGCATTTCATTTACAACACCCAATAATAGTTGGCTTAATGCTCAGGTTGAAAGTGAAGAATACACAAGTAAAAGTGATGTCGTGAATGACTTAATACGGAAAGCGAGAGCACAGCAAAATGAAATTGACTGGATACGTGAAAAATTAATTAAAGCAGAAAAGAGTGAATTTACAGACCTAAGCCGTAATGAAATTTTAGCTAAATCTAAGGAAGAGTTACGACAGAATGGGAAATTATAAGTTAAGTAAAGAAGCTGAAAATGACCTAATACGGATTCATCAATATGGTGTCAGTAAGCATGGAGAAGCACTTGCAGATCAGTATTACTTTGCTTTCTTTGATCGCTTTGAAAAGATTGCTGAACAACCTTATTTATACCAAGCTGTAGATCATATCCGTAAAGGCTACAGGCATAGTGTTTGTGGTGTAGATACTATCTATTACCGCATTAAAGAAGATAAGGTAGAGATTATGAGTGTGTTAGGAATGCAAGGTGTAGATAGCCTAAAGTAGTACAGATATTAGGCGGTGACTCACTATCAAGTAATCGGGCGGCTAGCCATAATAAATAGGCTTAAGAAAGTGTCCTGAATAGTGTTGACACATCAGATACCATTCAGCCGTTATGCGCAACGACAAATAGAAAGACTAATGGAAATTGATATTCAAAAATTGCTGGACTCGAGCAAGCCCCTTGAAGGGAATTTTTCAGGAGTGTACTTCTTATTCAATCAAGAAGAACTAGTTTATATTGGTAAAGGGTGGAATTGCTTATTACGAGTTGCTGAGCATACACGCAAAGATTCCAATAAAATTT
The DNA here is from genome assembly GCA_030627235.1 of Thioploca sp. GTDB lineage: Bacteria > Pseudomonadota > Gammaproteobacteria > Beggiatoales > Beggiatoaceae > DRQV01. The sequence goes on along the minus strand of DAOUSL010000293.1, from coordinate 1,623 downwards.
TTACCTCTTGGGAATATATTCATATCAAAGATGAAAAAGAGTATGGCGCTTTAGAAAAAGAGCTAATTAAGAAGAACACCCCAAAATACAATAAAACGTATCGATAGCTACTATTCAATAAGCCATAAAAAATCTAACATAGTTACAACTATTGTTATCTACCAGAGGTTCTAATCCTTTCGGAGCGTACAATAAACTTTCCAATTTTAAAATTCAGTTTATAGGTAATTGTTATGACATTAAAAAAATATTTTTTATTTATATTGGCCGCCATACTCCTTAGTATTTATGGGTGTGCGAGTAATAATATCAATAAATGCTCTATTAATACGTCTCCTCTAATTAATCCACAAAAAATTTATGTGCTAGTTAAACAGAGTGTAGATCCTATTGACGAGTTAATAAAAAATTTAGCAAATGATATTCGCACTCGACTGTTAAAACAAAAAATAAATGCCGTAATTATTAACAATGAATTTGAAATAATTGGTAACGGAATTCTAGTATCAGCCGATATTTTAAGAGCATATAGAGGAGGACTTTCAAAAAGAATTGAAGTTGAATACAGAGTAGAAGATGTAGCTACAAAAACAGAAATAAATAGAGGCTTCGAGTCCATTCATTCAAAATTTGGGTATAGGAAAATAACAATTAGACTTGCTGAGTTAATTTCCGATGAGGTTATCGAGTCAACTCTACGAAATAACTCGACACAAGAATGCATATAGAAAACTAATGTATTAACCAAAAGGGTCGGTATCGATTGAAAATTGGCATACTTAGATGTCTGCTTAGGGTCGATAGCTGTCCTTCGGTGCATGACTATTTATAGAATCTAAACAACTTACCTTTTACACAGACCACGCGTAAACTTTCGCGATATAAGTAACACAATTGTATTCTGTTACTTATAATACCTTTATAAAACAACATGTAACTTCATTTTATTCTATTTTAAGTAACGAAACTATCATTAATAAATATAGTGTTACTTAGGATTTCACTTCATTAGTCAGCTCTATGAACGCACCTCATTGATTATCACCATCAGCCTAAAGTTCAGCGAATGGGTGAAAGTTTTTGGTGATGAAAAAATGACATAGGAACTTTTAAACCGAATAACGCACCATTGTGACATTATCGAAACAGGCAAGGAGTTCTATCGAGTTAAGCATCGAAAATCAGGCTTAAAAACAGAATAACCACTAAACATTGTGGAAACTTTTGGGGGCTGATAGGTGGGAAGTCCAGTCCAGAATTAACATTTTTAACGAGTACGTCTCAAAAGGCTGAAGATTAATAAAATTAAGTGTAATGGTATATAAGCTCCTTTTTTATTCTAACTTCTATATCTAGGGATTTAAATTCTTACAATAATTTATCATCTAAATAACACTTATTAAATATAATTTAAACGGTTCTATTTTACTAAGTTCATTTTATGCCCAGTTTCTTAATAGTATATTATGTATGAACCTACATCTAACTGATTAGGCTTAAGCCTAACTGTAGTAAATTACGAATACGTGCGTGTGCCTTTACATCTTCTTTGAATTCATAAGTGCATCAACATGGTGTTGAACTGAGTCAGCTAAACTATTAAGGTCATATCCCCCCTCTAAT
>DAOUSL010000015.1 GCA_030627235.1 Thioploca sp. | reverse complement strand
TTTTATAAAAAGTTGATTATATCTTGTTAGGATAATTGGTTGTTTCGGGAATGGAGCATAGCGGATTTCCCGAAACCTAAGTAACAAATTTTGACATTGGAGAAGGTATTGATTCTATAAATTATTTTTTAGTTAATTCAATTATCTCTTTCAAATAAGAAATTTCTTTTTCATATTTCTCGTTTTGTAAAATTGCTTTATCTAGCTTATGTGTTAAATTTTTTTCAGCTTCAGAAGAGCTATTATAACAATATTGATTTTGGATACTATTTTCTCCATTATTATGAGTTAAATTAAAAACATTTTTTTCATTTAAATAAAATAGTTCCAATAATTTTATCTCAAATACCCTAGCAATATTTTCTAATCTGGAAAGCTGTACATCTGTTTCGCCTCGTTCAATGCTACCATAACCATTGAGAGACATTCCTAATTTATCTGCCATTTTTTCTTGTGACCAACCTTTTAATTGCCTAATAAATTTAATATTTTCATGTATTTACATAACATATACTTTCTTATGGGTGAAATAACTAGTTTGACTTGGTAGATTATTGGATGGTTTTTCTTTAATTTTGTATATTAATATTTTGGTAATTGGAAGTCAATACTACCATTTCTATAGTTTTGTAACTCAAGGAGTAGAAAAATGAAAAAACTGGTATTTTCTATTAGTATAGCGTTAAGTTCATTGACTTATGCAGGAGCAGATGTTGATTTTTCCAAGGCTTATGTTATTCCAGAGAAATCGGGTGTGGATACGGTAACAATAGGTGGTGTTAAACCTCTATGGAGTGAGCTATTTTATAGTGTGGATTTTACCCTAAATCCTGAATATACTCTTAATATGTTAGGTGTACTTAACCAATCATCTGTCCAAGAACAACTAGAACAAAGTTTACGGAATACAACTTGGGTAGGGAAGTATCTTATTGGTGATAATAATTATTCAACTACATTAAAACTTGTTGTGGTTCAAGACGGTTATGTTGGTGGTGAAATTATACATTCAGAATCAGAAACAGAAGGTAGTAAATATCTTCATTCTAGAGTAACTGGAGATATTTTAAGCCAATATAAAATCGGTGATAGTTTTATAGATGAAGATAGGCTCATTTCTGAAATTTTAGAAAACATTTCTCCAGAAACTATAACACGCCAACTTATTAGAATTAAAAGAGTAAGAGCTTTAGAATTTAGAGATGGTAACAATGGAAAATGGAGTACAGGATAACATTAGAAAATGGGATGTTATCAGGAGCAGTTGGAACACCTAATGATTTGTATGGTTCTGGGGATGCTACTAGTGAAAATAGAAATATTTTGTTGACATTGCAAAACTAAGTTAGTCTAATAAACGTAACCCGATATGAAATATATATGATGAATAAACATCGGGTTACATTATAATTAAATTATTTAAGAATAAAGATTTAATAAAACTAGAAACTAAACCTGCCAGGTTTTTAAAACCTGGCAGGTTTGAACATCAAATTTTGGAGATTATTAAATTCTCATTATTTAGTAGAAAATGGAGAATTTTTTTGATCAATATAGTTAATTAATCGTTGGGCTGGCAAGTAGCCAGGTATTAATTCACCATCAGATAAAATTAAAGCTGGTGTACCACTAATCCCAATACTTTGACCTAAATTATACTGATCAGCAACTGGATTATTACACTCAGCTTTCTCTATTTCTTTTCCTGCTTTAACATCAGTCATAGCCTGCTGTTTATCTTTAGCACACCAAACTGATACCATATCGTTATAAGTTCCAGAGCCAACTCCAGCTCGTGGGAAAGCTAAATAACGTACTTCAATCCCAGCCTTATTTAAAGCTGGAACTTCATTATGAATTTTAGAACAGTAAGGACAATCAACATCAGTGAAAATATAAACTATATTTTTAGTACCATTTTCTGGAGCAAAAACCACCATATCTCTTACATTTAAACTCTTAAGAGCTTTAAGACGTAATTTTGAAAACTTATTATCAGTTATATTCTTCCCAGTTTTTAAATCACGAATTTCGCCCATAATTAAGTAATTACCATCAGCACTAATATAAACAACTTCAGAACCGATCATAGCCTCATACACTCCTGGAATAGGAGCAGGACTTAATTTTATTTTACTAATATCAACTTTGGCAAATTTTTTCAGAGCTTCAGTAACTGCTGTTGGAATATTAGAATCAGTTTTTTCTTCAGCTAAAGCAAATGAGCTTATGGTTAGCAAAATCATTAACAAATAAATACGCATAATTTATCCTTATATTAATCTCTAAAGTTGTTAAATTGTAATGGTAAATCCATATCCTTCTCACGTAATAAAGTCATAACTTGCTGTAAATCATCACGTTTTTTTCCAGTAATTCGTACTTGTTCAGATTGAATTGAGGCTTGTACTTTAATTTTAGAAGTTTTTATCAGCTTTACAATAATTTTGGCATTTTCTTTATCTATACCTTGTTTAACAGTAACTGGTAATCTAGCTTGACGATTTTGAATTTCTGGTTCTCCAACAGTTAACGCAGAAATATCAATACTTCGCTTTGCCGATTTTTTATATAAAATATCAGTCATTTGTTTTAACTGAAACTCATTTTCAGCATGCAAGGTTAAAATTAAAGTTTCCTGATTATATTCTATATGAGCTTTAGAGCCTTTAAAATCAAACCGATTCGTAACTTCACGATTAGTTTGATCAACCGTATTAGACAATTCATGCAAATCTATTTCTGAAACGATATCGAAGGATGGCATTATTTACTCCAATAATTAATGAGGTTTTTTAACAGCAATTTTCTCTTTAATACGAGCAGCTTTACCACGAAGATTTCGCATATAATATAACTTAGCCCGTCTTACATGTCCATGTCTTTTAACAGAAACAGAATCAATCATCGGACTATAAGTTTGGAATACTCTTTCTACTCCTTCACCATGAGAAATTTTCCGAACTGTAAATGCAGAATTAATCCCTCGACTTCGTTTTGCAATTACCAAACCTTCAAATGCCTGTAAACGTTCTCTAGCACCTTCTCTAACTTTTACTTGAACTATGATGGTATCACCAGGTCTAAAGGCTGGGAATTCATTGGTCATTTGTTCTTTGTCTAATTGATCGATAATATTCGTCATTCATTTTCTCCTATTTAATTAAGGATTAACACCTTAAAAAGCTGAGTTTCACTCACGATCCACTCAGCGGTATATTTTTTTTCTAACATAGATATTGAGAATAAATTTTATGACATTGTGCATCATAAATACTTATTTTTTATCCAATAATTCAGGATGTAATAGCTTAGTTCGTTCTAAAGCCTGTTGTTGCCGCCAATTAGCAATTTCTGCATGATTACCAGATAATAATACTGCTGGAACTTTCTGACCATCAATTTCTTCTGGTCGAGTATAAGCTGGATAGTCCAATAAACCAGAGGAAAATGAATCTTCTTTGGCTGATTGTTCATCTCCCAATGCTCCTGGTAATTGTCGTACTAAAGCATCAATTATTACCATTGCAGCTAATTCTCCACCACTAAGAACATAATCGCCTATTGACCATAATTCGTCAATATCTTGCTCGATCACTCTCTCATCAATTCCTTCATAACGACCGGCTACTAAAATCATATTTTGATAACTTAATAGAGTTTGCACTCCAGCCTGATCCAAACGTTGACCTTGAGGAGATAAGTAAATTACTTTAGTTCCATGACCTAGTTTTTTTCTTGCAGAATTAATTGCTTTTCGTAATGGTTGTACTTGTAATACCATACCTGGACCACCACCATAAGGCCGATCATCTACTCGATTATGCTTATTATCAGTAAAATCTCTAGGATTCCAAATAGATAGGTTGAAAAGTTGCTTTTGTAATGCTCTAGCAGTTATCCCACCACAACTCAACGTAGCAAACATTTCTGGGAATATGGAGACAACTCCAATATGCATATTAGAAATTTGCGTCCCAATCAACTAGCAAAGTACGCTGAGTTAGGTCAACTTTGATTACTACTTTCTGCAATACAAATGGAATCATACGTTGACGCTCTCCTTCCACAACCAGCACGTCATTAGCTCCTGTTTCTAATAGATGATCAACATGACCTAAATTAATACCTTCACTATTAATCACTGTTAAACCTTCCAAATCAGTCCAGTAATATTCATCTTTTTGAGATGCTGGTAATTGATTTCGATTAACCATGATATCTAAACCTAATAAACTGGCTGCAATATCACGTTCGTTAATTGATTCAAATTTAACAACGATTCCTTTAGCATGCAAACGTCCATCTTGCAATATTAAATTCTGTCCTTGTAATTGCCAAGGCGAATAGTCAAGGATATTACTAATTGGATCAGTATATGAAAATACTTTCAACCAGCCTTGTACCCCATATAGGCCGTTAATATTTCCGACTGTAACTAAATTTGGCATAATGGGATAAAATAGACTAGGATGGAGTTACTTCTGGTATAGTAACAGGTGCAACTTCTGGGGTAGGAGCTACTACAGTTTCTGGGGTAGCAGATACAGTTTCTACAACTGGAACTGATTTTACTCTTTTAGGTTTATAGCTATTATCTACTGGAGGTGGTGGTGGATTTTTAATATAGCTCTTAATTAAATTGGATACTCTGTCTGATGGTTTTGCTCCTACTCCAATCCAATAGTTAGCACGCTCTAAATTTAAGCGTAAAGGTTCATCATTACCTTTAGCTATCGGATTAAAGAAACCTAGACGTTCAATAAAACGTCCATCACGTCGATTACGTGAATCGGTGACAATTATATGATAAAAAGGACGTTTTTTGGCACCGCCACGAGTCAAACGAATAGAAACCATGTATATATTACCTTGGTAAGAAATTAAAAAAAAATTGGAATCCAAGCTTTAATCTTGGGTGAAATTATTAAATATTTATTATTCACTAATAATATCCACTCCTGCTGGAGGAGTAAATATAAATAAATCTTTATCAAGTGTTTTATTGTTTTGCATCTGTTCAAAAACAATATAGGTAGTCTGACCTAAACTATCAACTAATTCAAAACCTAATAAGGACTTATTTTTTATATCAATTCGTATACTGTCAAATTGATTTTGTTCATCTTTAGGAATCAATTCAAACCTTAACGAATCATTTGTAACAGGCAATTGATTAATAAAAAAATCTGTTTCTATATTATTATTACTACTAAATAAAAATGCTGGAGTTTTTCCTAACGCATCAGTTAATTTTTTAACGGTTACTTGTTCTAAATCACTATCATAAATCCAGATTTTTTGGCCATCAGCAACTATCAGTTGTTCATAAGGTTGCTTATATTCCCAACGAAATCTATTTGGACGTTGAACATACATTTTGCCTTGTGATTTTTCTAGTAAATTACCTTGTTCATTAAAAAGGCTTTGTTTAAACTGCCCCTCCATAGTTTTTAATTGTTCTAAAAAATCATCTAATAAATTATTAGCAAAAACCAGCTGTGGTAATAATAACAGCCACATTAATTTAGAAATATATCTAATTACATTTTCCATTTTATACTACAACCAATACTTGGAATTTGGTTTGAATTTACCGATTTACCAGTTAGCATTGCATCTAATGCAGCACGAATATCTTTACCATCAACTGGCGTATCATTACGAGGTCTAGCATCATCTAGTTGGCCTCGATAAGTACATTTTAATTCAGTATCAAAAATATAAAAATCAGGGGTACAAGCAGCTTGATAGGCTTTAGCAATAGCTTGAGTCTCGTCAAATAAGTATGGAAAAGGATAACCTTCTTGTTGCATTTTTTCCGGAGAATCTTCTGAATAATTATCAACATCGTTAGAATTAATTGCAATAAATACAACACCTTTTGCTTTATAATCACTAGCAAGCTGAATCAATTCTGATTTAATATGTTTTACGTAAGGACAATGATTACAGATAAACATTATTACTGTAGCAACATCAGACTTTAAAATGTCAAGTGACATCATCTTGCCTGTGGTTGGTTCAAGTAAATTAAAATCTGGAGCTTTTGTATCCAACGGCATCATATTAGATGGTATTGCAGCCATAAATATCCTAATTTAGTTAGAGATTCAATCAAATTCTTAATTATAACATGGAATATTATTATCTGTCTAATTATAAACAGTAATTTTAAAATAGTAACTAATTATACCAAAAATTTAAACTTAGGTGTATGTGAAATACACCGAAATTGTGTATACAATAGACATATTTCCTAAATTAAGGTTAAATAAATGTAGGATGCAATGAACGAAGTGAATTGCATCAATAATGCGACTCGAAAGATGTAATTCGTAAACTCATTACATCCTACAAAAAATTAGTCTAATCTATATTTTCAAGTAAGTATAACTTTCCAGACCAGCTTGTAATTCTTCTAGATATAATTGTTTTTGTTCTGCACTCAAATTAGTTTTATATAATCTTTCGTTATATATATTTAACAATTGGTCTGTGTCAAAATTAACGTAGTCTAACATTTTTTTGACGGTATCACCTTGTATTGGTGCTATCAATTCATAATTACCATCTGCTTTAATTTGCACATTAACAGAATGAGTATCTCCAAATAAATTGTGCATGTCACCTAAAATTTCTTGATAAGCTCCTATTAAAAATATACCAAGCAAATATTCTTCATTGGAATTTATAGCATGAACTGGTAAGTTAGTGTCGATTCCATTGCTACTAATATAATTTTTGAATTGTCCATCAGAATCACAAGTTAAATCTTGCAAAGTTGCTCTTCTACTAGGATATTCATTTAGACGATGTAATGGCATTATAGGAAACAATTGATCTATTGCCCATGCGTCTGGTACGGATTGAAATAAAGAAAAGTTGGCAAAATATTTATCGGCTAATTTTTCATTAAGTTCATCACACACTTCACGGTAAATTCGAGAATTAGAATCATCTTGCAATAACATTTGGACTCGTGTACAAATAGCATAATACAATTGTTCCGCATGAGCCCGTTGGTTTAAATTGATTACTCCATAAGAAAATAGGTTATGTACTTCATGCAACCAATACACTGCATTATGATAAACCTCTAAGGCAGAATGTTTGGTTATGCCATTTAATTGTTTCCATAAATCTTGGATAATTTCTGGATCATTAGCAGAAGCAGGTTGAATTGTATCAGATATGGTTTCAGTATCAGTAATATTAGTTATTAATACAGCATGATGAGCTGTTATAGCACGACCAGTTTCAGTAATAATATTTGGTTGAGGTAGATTAAAAGTATTACAAATTTCCTTAAATTCATGAATGACATTATTAGCATATTCTTGAATATCATAATTGATTGAACAAGGTCGACGAGAACGCATACCTTCATAATCTATTCCTAATCCTCCACCCACATCAATAGTGTTAATAGGAACTCCCAAAGCTCTCAATTCAGCATAATAACGTCCAGCTTCTTGTAAACCCTTTTGAATATCACGGATATTAGGAATTTGAGAACCAATATGGAAATGCATTAATTGTAAATTATCAATGAAACCAGCTTTATTAATGAGATCAATTATATCTAAAATTTGAGCAGAATTTAGTCCAAACTTAGACTTTTCACCTCCACTATTTTGCCATTTACCTTTAGCTATAGATGCTAATTTTACTCGTACACCTAGACGTGGAATTACATTTAATTTTTTAGCTTCTTCAACAATTAGCTGTAATTCTGAAGTTTTCTCAATAACCAAATAAATATTAATACCAATTTGTTGGCCAATTAAAGCTAAACGAATATATTCACGATCTTTATAACCATTACAAATCACAATACTATCCTTCGGAGCCAAAGTTAGTATGCCTATCAATTCAGATTTACTACCAGATTCTAATCCAGTTTTACCCGTATTTAAAATAGTTTCAATTACTTGGTGTTGTTGATTTACTTTAATTGGATATACTGGGATATAATTTGCTTTATAATCTTCCTGTTGCATAGCAGTGGTAAAAGCATCGTATAAACTATTAACCTGATTCTGCAAAATATCAGGAAAACGAACTAATACAGGTAGAGACAAACCTTGATTTTTTAACTCTTGGATAAGTCTATAGAGACTAATATTATTTTGGCTTGAAGTAGATGTAACAATTACCTCTCCATTTTGATCGATATCAAAATAACCTTCACTCCAATGTTCAATATTATACAATTTTCTTGAGTTAATAGCACTCCATTTTTGCACATTCATACTTGATATTTAAGATATTTTTAATTATTTAAGTATTAGTCTGATTACTTTAATTTTCCTATTTCAGCTAACCTATTGACTAATCTAGCAGTAAATTGATTAAATTTACTTCCCATTTGCATTTTACTGGTAGCTTCACTAGCTTGTCCTTTTAAGGCTAAATCTAAAATATTTGATGCTTCTACATGAAAATTGTTATGGAGTTCAACTATAATCTCATAATCAGGTAATTTTTTACCATCTTTTGAATCTAACCATTGTCCAAATACACAAGCATGAGGATTTCTAGTATTTTCAACGTCAAAATCACTTTTACGAGTTTCTATAGCCTGTTTTAAATGTATTTTCCAACGACTATGAGCCCAAATTGCTTTATCAATTGTTTCTAACATATTGTTAACCTTTTTATATAAATATATGTAGGATGCAATCTAGTAAATTAGAACATCTCGATGTAATTCATAAATTTATTACATCCTACGTGAGTTCTAATTAAGATACGTTCTGCATAATGCTCAGTTAATATATTCCAAATATTATCTATAATCTTTCCATAGTTTTTTCTATCCATTCTTCGGTCAAAGAATTAATTTCTCGATAAGTCTTATTTTTACTCTCAATTATTGGGCCAATAACTATATCAACAATTCCTGGTTGTTTAATAAATTTCTTTTTAGGCCAAAATTTTCCAGCATTATGAGCTATTGGAACTACTGGATATCCTGTTTTTTCTGCCAATAAAGCTCCACCTATTCCATATTTTTTCTTTTGACCATAAGCAACTCTAGTTCCTTCCGGAAAGATAACTACCAAGCGTCCTGATTCCAAACTATGTTTTCCTTTTATAATAACTTGTTGCATAGATTTGCGAATATTTTGTCGTTTGATAGTGATTGCTCCTAAATTTTTCAAAGCTAAACCATATATTGGAATCCATAACAGCTCTTGCTTTAATATCCAGGTTTGCATAGGAAAAATTTTCAAATACATAATGGTTTCACATGCTGATTGATGTTTACTTAATATAATACTTGGGGTTTTCGGTAAGTTTTCCATACCATGTATTTTATAAGTAAGATTGCAAGTTTTCCCCAACCACCATACGGTAAAATGTCCCCATTTAATCAATAAGTTATAACGTTTAGGATATGGGAAAATTGGTGCTATAATGATTACAGGAGCCCATATTATCAGGCCTAAAATCATTCCAATATAAAATAGTAGTGAACGTAAAAATAGCATTATTTTAATTTATCAATAGATTATCTACAAAGGCTGCTAAATCGGTATAAATAGGTATTGTACCAATATCTTGCAACCTATCATCATTTAAAGTTTTCTTCCCTTTACCAGTCAAAACTAGAACTGGTTTTGCTCCAGATACAGTTGCAGCTTGCAAATCACGCAATGAATCACCTACTGCATATATTTGTGCTAAAGGAGTATTTAATCGATCAGAAAATTCATGAAAAAGTCCAGGGCATGGTTTACGACATTTACATTTATGCTCATCATTATGAGGGCAAAAGAAAATGGCTTCAACTATACCACCTATATTGGATAATTGTTGGTGCATTTTTATATGGATTTGACTTAAATCATCCAAGGTAAATAGTTTACGTGCAATCCCAGACTGGTTGGTTATTACAATAACACGATATTGAGCTTGAGTTAAACGAGCTATAGCATCTAAACTACCAGGAATAGGTTGCCATTCATCTGGTGATTTGATATAAGTATCTGAATCATAATTAATTACTCCATCTCTATCAAGTATCACAAATTTTTGCATATTTAGTAATTACTTCTTTAGGATATTTTACATACGGATTATCGCATGTATCCCTTATCTAGTCTAGTTTTTAGAAATTTTTTATCTGATATTATGCTGAAAGCTTTTAAGATTCATTTTATGATAGCATGATCAAAGACCAAACCAACTGTCTACTAAATTTGGTAACCATAAAGTTATTTGTGGAAATAAAATTAATAATATCAATCCAATTAATTGTAAAATTACGAATGGGATTACACCTTTATAAATAGTAGTAATCGGCATGGTTGGTGGTGCGACAGCTTTAAGATAAAATAAGGAAAAACCAAATGGTGGAGTTAAAAATGAAGTTTGTAAATTCACGGCAATTAAAACAGCAAACCAGAGTAAATCTATTTGGAAGAACTCGGCTATTGGAGCTAGTATTGGTACTACGATAAAACAAATTTCCAAGAAATCTAAAAAAAAGCCTAAAATAAAAACTATTAATAAACTAATCAACATGAAACCCCAAGCTCCACCTGGTAATTGAGTCAAAATATCATGGACTAATCTGTCCCCACCCATGCCTCGAAATACAAGACCAAATGCAGTAGCTCCAATTAAAATCATAAATACCATACTAGTCAAACGAGTAGTATGTTGCATGGCTTCTTGTAAACTCTGCAAACTTAAACGTTTATGAGCTAAGATTAAAGCTCCAATTGCTCCAAAAGCTGCTGATTCAGTTGGAGTTGCAATACCAATAAATATTGTACCCAACACAGCAAAAATTAATATGAAAATTGGTAATACTGTCTTTATGATTCGCAACCAACTAATATCTATATCAATATTTAAAGCTGGAGCTGATTCTGGGTCTCGCCATGCTTTCACTATCACATATGCTAAATATAATCCAATTAGTAGTATCCCTGGCAGAACTGCCCCAAGAAATAATCTACCAACTGGAACTCCAATCATATCTGCTAATAAAATCAATATGATACTTGGTGGAATGATTTGGCCTAAAGTCCCAGAAGTAGCAATTACTCCAGTGGCAAGGTAGGGCGAATAACCATTTTTTAACAATGATGGTAAAGCAATTATACCCATGGTAACTACGGTCGCACCCACTACGCCAGTTGTTGCAGCCAAAAAAGCTCCCACAATTATGATCGAAATTGCTAATCCACCACGTAATGAGCCAAACAATGCTCCCATAGTTTCCAATAAATCTTCTGCCAATCCAGATTTTTCTAGTACTATTCCCATAAATACAAATAGTGGCACTGCCAATAGGGTAAAATTGGTCATTATGCCCCAGATTCGCATGGGTAATAGATTGAAAAAGCTAAAATCTAGGAAAATACTACCGAATAATAGAGCAACTGCTCCCAAGGTAAATGCAACTGGATAACCGATTAATATTGCTATTATTAACACAGCAAACATTACCAAGGCCCAAACTTCCATGTTATATAATTCCTTTAAATTGATTTTCTTACAAAAATATTGTTATATATTTTTCCTATTTTTTGTAGGATGTAATGAGTTTACGAATTACATCTTGATGCAATTCCCTTCGTTCATTGCATCCTACATATCTATACATAATATTATTTATTTAACGAATTTTTAAAGTTGCTAATCCTATTAATACTAAGACTACTGTAATTATCCAAAATCTAACGATTACCCTTGGTTCTGGCCAGCCTTTTAACTCAAAATGATGATGTAAAGGAGCCATCCGAAAGATACGTTTTCCAGTCAGTTTGAAAGAGGCAACTTGTAAAATTACTGAAATTGTTTCCATTACAAATAATCCGCCCATTATCATTAATACCAGTTCTTGGCGAACTACAATTGCAATAATACCAAGTGCTGCTCCTAAACCTAAAGCTCCTACATCACCCATAAACACTTGTGCAGGATAAGTATTGAACCATAAAAAACCCAAACCAGCCCCAACTATAGCTCCACAGAAAACCATAACTTCGCCAACTCCAGCAATATAAGGAATCGTTAAATAATTAGCGAAATTTATATGGCCAGCAGTATAAGCAAAAATTCCTAAAGCTCCAGCCACTAAGACAGTGGGTAAAATCGCCAAACCATCTAAGCCATCAGTTAAGTTAACCGCATTGCTAGTTCCAACAATAACAAAGTAACTCAACAAGATAAATGCCCAAGGAGCAAGATGAAATCCCATATTTTTAAAAAATGGAATGATTAACTGAGTTTCATTAGGAGATTGAGCTGTAGCAACTAGAACAAAAGCAGCTCCCAATCCAAACACTGATTGCCAGAAATATTTTTGTTTAGCAGATAATCCTTTGGAGTTACCTAAAGCAATTTTACGATAATCATCGATAAAACCAATTAAACCAAATAATAAGGTTACAATCAGAACTATCCATACGAACCGATTAGATAAATCACCCCATATTAATGTACTAATTGCAATAGATACTAAAATCAATGCCCCACCCATAGTCGGAGTGCCAGCTTTAGATAAATGAGTTTCTGGACCATCATCACGTACACATTGGCCAATTTGATTACGACTTAAACTACGAATCATAAAAGGTCCAATCAATAAAGATATACCTAAAGCAGTTATTGTTCCCAAAATTGCTCTCAAAGTTATATATTGGAATACATTGAAACCAGTATAAAAATTCGTTAGATATTCACTAAGCCATAACAACATATTTAATTTCCTTCCTGTAAAGCATGTACTATTTTTTCCATTTGCATATCACGTGAACCTTTTATTAATAAAGTTGCTAGAGATGGTAATTGGCTTGATATTGCTTGCATTAAATCAGCATGATTGCTAAAATGACAGCTTCCATTGCCAAAACTATTAGTAGCATGATGGCTTATATTTCCTATAGTCCATAATTTTTCTACTCCAAATTTTTTGGCCAATTGACCAGCTTGTTGATGAAATTTTATAGAATCTTCTCCTAATTCACCCATATCACCAAGTGCTAACCAATGAGGACTAGCAGTATTTTGTAAGACTTGTAAAGCAGCTTTAAGTGAGGCAGGATTAGCATTATAGGTATCATTTAGCAAGGTAATTCCTTGTTTTCCCTGTATAATTTGTAATCTTCCAGCTACTGGCTGCATAGTTTGCAGACCTTGTTGAATAGTATGTAAAGAACAATCACAAGTTAATGCACAAGCAGTTGCTGCTAACGCATTCATTATATTATGTTTACCAGGTAATGGTAAGTTGATAATAATATTTCCTATTGGAGTTTGTAAGTTAAATTTGCTACTAGCATTCTGTAAATTTATATCTGTTGCAGTTATATCAGCATTGTTTAAACCATAAGTATTGATTTTGTGAGGAGTGGCTAAATCATGCCATAATTTTGCGTATACATCATCATTATTAATGATCGCAATTCCATCATCTGGTAACTGAGTAAAAATTTCACCCTTGGCTTTAGCCACTCTTTCAATAGTTCCAAAACCTTCTAAATGAGCTGGAGAGCATTGAGTTATCACAGCACAAGTAGGTTCTACCATTGTAGTCAAATTGGCAATCTCTCCGATATGATTAGCTCCCATTTCTACTACTGCATAACGATGTTCATGGTTTAAGTTAAACAGAGTTAAAGGTACACCAATTTCATTATTAAGATTACCTTTAGTCGCTAATACTGAAGGAGATTGTTGGGTGAAAATAGCTTTCAACATTTCTTTAGTAGTCGTTTTCCCGTTACTACCAGTAACTGCAATTATAGGCAAATCAAAATTTTGCCGCCATAAATTGGCTAATTTTCCTAAAGCTTTACGAGTATCATCAACTAGTAAAGTTGGTAAATCAGTTTTAACATTACTAGAAACTATAGCAGCCACAGCTCCTTTATTTTGAGCCTGCTGTATAAAATCATGACCATTAAAATTTTCACCAGCTAAAGCTATATAAATAGCTCCTGATTGTAATTGACGAGTATCTATACTACAACTGGTAAATTTAGTATCAGCACCAGTTAAAACTGCATTTAAATCTACTGCTATTTTAGTTAAATTAAACATTTATGGATTATGTCTTGACATTGATTGAATATATCTAAATTGGTAAATGATATTATCATTATGCTAATTTAATTACCAGAGTTAATCTTATTAAACTACAGTGATTCTTTAGTTATTAGTAGTTAATTTTTAATTAAATTCACTTTATACAAATTAAGAGTTAAGATTGAATAAAGTAGTAATCAATCATCTAAAGATATGAATAATTAAATTTTTTGAAGAGCTAATTTTGGTTCAAGATGGTTCTTTACCTTAATCTGTAAAGTTATTAATTTTATTGATATATAAGAATTTTTAAGTATAACTGTCATTTATAATTTATGAATGTTACTTATTTTTAATTGATATTCATTAAATATTTTTAAGAACATTATATAATTTAATTGTAACTTACCTAAAATATGCTTAAAATTTATCATCATAAAGTAAGTAATTATGAAATTAGACAATTAAGTATGATATTTGTTATACTACTGCCATAATGTATACTGAATTCTATATCATCAATGGTTTATTAATAATATAATCCAACTTTAAATTAATGGTTATATTCTTTTTAGCATAATAAGTTAGGTATAAAGATTGAACGAGCGTTTACAAACAGAAAACCTACGGTTAGGTGCTGAATTAAATGTGGGTCGTCAATTAGAACAGGTAGTATTAACTAAAGAACAAGAATTATAGCAAATTAAAACTTTAGATATTGCCAGATTTATTGAACCAGCAGATGAAGTTTATAATGATATTACCTTGTTAATATTGAAACAGAAATAAAACAAGGATAGATAATGAAAATGAAACGATATTTTGGTACTGATGGTATACGTGGTACTGTTGGTGTTCCCCCAATAACTCCAGATTTTATTCTAAAATTAGGTTGGGCTACTGGACGGGTTTTAGCTAACGGACACAATAAAAATAAGATTTTAATTGGTAAAGATACTCGTATTTCTGGATATATGTTCGAGTCAGCATTACAAGCCGGTTTATCTGCAGCTGGTATGGATATACGTTTATTAGGGCCTATGCCAACTCCGGCTATTGCATACCTTACCAGAACTTTTCATGCAGTTGCAGGGATTGTTATTAGTGCTTCTCATAATCCATTTCAAGACAATGGGATTAAATTTTTTTCTGGTAGTGGTACTAAATTACCAGATGAAATTGAACTTGCTATTGAAGCTGAAATGGAAAAAGAGATGAAAACTGTCGCATCAGATCGATTAGGTAAAGCTGAACGTATTGATGATGCAGCCGGTCGTTATATTGAATTTTGCAAAAGTACAATTCCTTTCGATGCCAACCTTAAAAGTTTAAAAATAGTAGTAGATTGTGCTAATGGTGCTACCTATCACGTTGCTCCAAATGTGTTTCGTGAATTAGGAGCTAATGTTGAAGTTATAGGGGCTCAACCAAATGGCTTAAATATTAATACTGGTTATGGTGCTACTCAACCACAAGCTTTACAAACTGCTGTTTTATATCAAAATGCGGATTTAGGGATTGCATTGGATGGTGATGGCGACCGAGTATTGATGGTTGATGCTAAAGGTGAAATTGTTGATGGTGATGAATTATTGTTTATTATTGCTAAAGATCGTCAACAGAATAACCAGTTGCAAGAGCCAGTTATTGGCACTATAATGAGCAATTTAGGGTTGGAACAGGCTTTTAAAAAACAAGGAATTGCTTTTGAACGGGCTGCAGTCGGAGATCGACATGTAATAAAAATGTTACAACAACAAGGCGGAAATTTAGGTGGTGAAGCATCTGGACATATAGTCTGTTTAGATCGTACTACTACTGGAGATGGTATCATAACAGCCTTGCAAGTATTAGAAGTTATTGTGAAAACTGGTTTACCATTACATATTTTGAAATCAGCAATCCAAAAATATCCTCAAGTAATGATTAATGTACCAATTGATTCCAAAATAGATATAATTTCCCAAAAATCAGTGCAAACAGCAGTTAAAGCAGCTGAACAGCAATTACAAGAAAATGGGCGAATATTACTACGTCCTTCTGGAACTGAACCATTGATTAGAGTTATGGTAGAAGGTACCAATAAACAACAAGTAGATAATATAGCTTATCAATTAGCAGAAGCAGTAAAACAAGCAGTACATTGTTAAAATCTTTAATCTTAAGCTCAATAATTTTACTAATTTATTATTAACGGTAATTTCATGTTTAAACGTTTACGTGGTTTCTTTTCAAATGACCTTTCTATAGATTTAGGTACAGCTAATACGCTGATTTATGTTCGTGGACAAGGGATTGTTCTAGATGAACCCTCTGTAGTTGCTCTACGTCAGAGTGATCCAAATGGTGGTGGTTCTAAAACTATTGCGGCAGTTGGCTCAGAAGCAAAAAGAATGTTGGGACGTACTCCAGGTCATATTACTGCAATCAGACCTATGAAAGAAGGAGTAATTGCAGATTTTACGATTACCGAAAAGATGCTGCAATATTTTATTCATAAGGTTCATGATGGTAGAGCTTGGTATCCTTCTCCATCTCCTAGAGTATTAATATGCGTCCCATGCGGTTCTACTCAAGTTGAACGACGAGCGATTCGGGAATCAGCGGCGGGTGCTGGGGCTAGAGAAGTTTATTTAATAGAAGAGCCAATGGCTGCAGCAATAGGAGCTGGGATGCCAGTTAGTGAACCTACTGGGTCAATGGTACTTGATGTTGGTGGTGGAACTACAGAGGTAGGAATTTTATCTTTGAATGGTATTGTATATTCAGAATCTATCCGCACTGGTGGAGACCGTTTTGATGAAGCCATTATAAGTTATATTCGTAGACATTACAGTACTTTAATAGGTGAAGCAACCGCAGAACGAGTTAAACATGAAATTGGTTCAGCTTATGCCGGAAAAGAATTACTTGAAACTCATGTTAGAGGACGTAATTTGGCGGAAGGTATTCCACGCAGTTTAAAAATAAATAGCAAAGAAGTATTAGAAGCATTACAAGAACCATTAGCTAGCATCGTTAGCACGGTGAAAAGTGCATTGGAAAAAATTCCTCCAGAACTTGGTTCTGATGTTGCTGAAAAAGGTATTGTATTAACTGGTGGTGGAGCATTATTATCTGAATTTGATCGATTATTAATGGAAGAAACTGGATTGCCAGTAATTATTGCTGATGATCCATTAACATGTGTAGCCCGTGGTGGCGGTAAGGCTCTAGAAATGATAGAAGAACATGGTCCTGGAGTATTTGCACTAGAAAATAATTAGTAATGAAACCTTCAGTTATAAATGGACGGTCTTTAGCATTAAAAATGATAATATTTGTATTATTGTCAATTACTTTAATGGTAGCAGATGTTCGCTTCAACTATTTAACTACTGTGCGTACTTATCTGTTAGGAGCGGTATATCCACTTCAATATTTAGTTGATATGCCTATTAAAATTGGTCAATGGCTTTCAGAAAGTGCTAGTAGTAGAAATAAATTATTAAATGAAAACGCTAAGTTGCGTACAGAAAATTTACAGTTGCAAGTTGCATTGCAGAAATTTGAGCATTTAAAAGATGAAAATCATAGATTACGTTATTTATTAGATTCTTCTAAAGAAGTTGGAGAACGAGTTCAAGTTGCTGAAGTATTAGCAGTTGATTTAGAACAGTCTAAACGTAATGTGTTGATTAACAAAGGTAAAAATAGTGACGTATTTATCAATCAACCAGTGATAGATGCTAAAGGAGTGATGGGACAAATTACTCAAATTGGATTATTTTCTAGCGTAGTGATGTTAATTACTGATCCAGAACATGAGTTACCGGTACAAGTAGTAAGAACTGGATTGCGAACTATTGCTAAAGGTATGGGAACTTTAAACCGCTTATCATTATTATATTTATCTAATACTGGATTAAATACAGGGATTAAAGTAGGTGATTTAATCGTTACTTCTGGTATAGGCCAAAAATTTCCCAAAGGTTATCCAGTAGGCACAGTTATAGAAGTGACTCCAGATATAGGCAAACCTTATGCACAAGTTCATGCTTTACCAAGAGCAATTTTAGAACGTAACCGTGAAGTTTTATTAGTATGGAAAAAATGATGCAACCTATTTTAAATTTGGTTTCTGAATAATGAATTTAGTATTACGTCCTCATGGTACTTGGGTTATTGTACTGAGTTTTATTTTTAGTTTCATGTTAAGCATAATGCCATTACCAATTTGGGCTAGTGCATGGCGACCTGACTGGGTAGCAATGGTTTTGATATATTGGTGTATAGCCCTTCCTCATAGAACCGGAATTGTGACTGGTTGGTCAGTTGGAATTATCCATGATGTATTAAATAATACTTTATTAGGTCAACATGCGTTGAGTCTATGTATAATTGCCTACATCAGTGTCAGATTACATTTACGCATTCGTTTATTCTCAAGATTACAACAAGCAATTAGTATTTTTGGATTAATAATAATTAATCAATCATTAAGTATATGGATATATAACATTTTTACTAATTTTCATATGGATTGGTCTGTTATATTTTCCGCTATTAGCAGTATGATATTATGGCCTTGGTTATTTGTAATTTTGCGTGATATGCGACGTAGTCACAGAGTATTTTAAGCTATATTATGCCAGTATTTATTCTTAAAGATTCTGTTCGAGAAAATAAGATTTTCTATAATCGGGTAGTGATTGCTTGGATATTAATGTTGCTAGGTTTATTTATAATAGTAGCGCGTTTAGTTTTTTTACAAGTAACTGAATATGAACATTATAACACTTTATCTGAGAAAAATCGGATTAAAATTCTGCCATTGCCTCCAACTAGAGGATTAATTTACGATCGTAATGGAGTATTGCTTGCAGATAATAAAGTTTCTTATAGTTTAGAAATTATTCCAGAAAAAGTTAAAGACCTTGATTTTACTCTTGCAGAATTAAGCAAAATCATCACTATAGAACAAGATGATATCGATCATTTTAAAAAGAAATTACACAAATTTCATAGTTCAAAAGGAGTTCCTTTACGCTATCGATTGACTGAAGAAGAAATGGCACGTTTTTCAGTACAGAGTCATCGATTTCCAGATATTAATATTACCGGTAATCTAAGTCGTTATTATCCACTTGGAGCTACTGGAGTTCATGTCATTGGCTATGTTGGCAGAATCAATGAACAAGAACTTAAAACTATTGATAAATCTAATTATTTAGGTAGCAATTATATTGGCAAGATAGGTATTGAAAAATACTATGAAAAGGAATTACATGGCACTACTGGGTTTCAACATGCAGAAACTAACGTACAAGGTCGTATAGTCCGTATTTTAGAACGTAGCCCTCCAATACCAGGTAAAAACCTTTATCTTAATATAGATATCACCTTACAAAAATATGCTGAAAGTTTAGTTGCCAAAGAAAAAGCTGCCGTAGTTGCAATTGAGCCTGCCAGTGGTGGAGTTTTGGCCTTAGTAAGCATGCCTCATTATGATCCTAATCCATTTGTAAATGGAATTGATTTTAAAACTTACAATGGCCTACGTGATTCCCCAGATCGACCGCTTATTAATCGGGCAATTCGTGGGCAATATCCTCCTGGTTCTACCATTAAAGCTTTTGTTGGATTAGCTGGTTTAGAATATGGAGTTAGAAGTCAACATAGTCGCACTTGGTGTCGTGGTTGGTTTAGTTTGAAAGGTCAAAAGCATCGTTATCGTGATTGGAAAAAAGTTGGCCATGGTAGTGTAAATTTCTATCAGGCTTTAGAACAATCTTGTGATGTGTATTTTTATTCATTAGCTCATGACCTTGGTATGGAACGTTTACACAAATTTATGACTCGGTTTAGTTTTGGTAAACGAACTGGGATAGATGTAGCTGGTGAATTAAGTGGTTTAATGCCATCTAAAGAATGGAAGCGTCGAGTATTAGGTAAGCTTTGGTATCCAGGTGAAACTATCATTGCTGGTATTGGTCAAGGATTTATGTTGGCTACTCCATTACAACTGGCTGTTGCCACTGCTACTTTGAGTAATCGAGGCCAATTTAAACAACCAAGAGTTGTGTTTGCAATGGATGATGCTAAATTTAACGAAATGAATGTAGTACCACCAACTAATAAAGAAACTATAACTCTTAAAAATAAAGCTTATTGGAATGTTGCAATTGGTGGCATGAAAGCAGTGGTTCACGGTCGCAGAGGAACAGCTCGTAAAGTTGGCAAAAAATCTAGGTATCGTTTTGCTGGTAAAACTGGTACTGCTCAAGTGATAAAAATTAAACAATCTGAAAGTTATAATGCAAGAAGATTACCTAAAAAATTTCATGACCATGCTTTATTTGTAGCCTTTGCCCCATTAAAAAATCCCCGTATAGCCATATCTATAATTGTAGAAAATGGTGGTGGTGGTAGTAAAACAGCAGCTCCAATTGCTAAAAAAATTCTGGATTACTATCTATTGCAAGATTCTGAAATGAAGAACAAATAGCTTTATGTTAGCCATTGAATTCAAAAAAGTTTACAAAAGTTATAATCATAAACAAATACTTAATAATATTGACTTAAAAATATTTGTTGGTGAATTTTTTGGTTTAGTGGGAGTAAATGGAGCTGGCAAAACTACAATGTTAAAAAGCCTATTAGATTTATGTGAAATAGAACAAGGAAATATTAATTTATTTTCTGTAAAACATACTGATAATAATGCCCGTTCTAAGTTAGCTTTTTTACCAGAACAATTTGTGCCTCCCTATTATTTAACTGGACAAAATTTTTTAATCTATATGGCTGAATTATATAATTATCAATATGATTCTGAACAAGTTAGAGTAACCTGTGAATTATTAGATTTACCAACTTCAGTTCTTAAACAGCCAGTACGTGATTATTCCAAAGGTATGGCTCAAAAACTTGGTTTAACAACCTGTTTATTAGCTAATAAGCAATTATTAGTCTTCGATGAACCAATGGCTGGTTTAGACCCCAAAGCCAGAGCCTATCTTAAAAAACGTTTACTAGATTTGAAAAGTAAAGGAACTACTATGTTTTTTAGTACCCATTTATTAGCAGATGTTGAAGCATTATGTGATCGCATGGCTATTTTACATGAAGGTAAATTAAAATTTATTGGTACTCCAATTGAATGCTGCACTATTTTTTCTGCTTCCAACCTTGAACAAGCTTATTTGAATTGCATTGAAAACTAATCTAACCCAATGGCTTGACTGGCAAAGTTCATTGCATCCTAGCAAGATAGAATTAGGCTTAAATCGAGTTCGCATAGTTGCCGAACGTTTAAATTTACTAACTCCAGATTTTCCTATCGTTATTGTTGCTGGTACTAATGGTAAAGGTTCTAGCGTTACTTTACTTGATGCCATGCTAACAGCTAATAACATGCGAGTTGGTCGTTATACCTCTCCTCATTTATTACGTTATAATGAACGAATTTGTATTGCTGGAACTGAAGCTAGTGATGCACAAATATGCCAAGCTTTCACTATAATTGAGGAAGTTAGAGCTAAAATTTCATTAACTTTTTTTGAATTTGCTACCTTAGCAGCAATGGTATTATATCAACAAAATAACATTGATATTGCAGTGCTTGAAGTAGGTTTAGGAGGTAGATTAGATGCTGTCAATATCTTTGATGCTGATGTAGCGTTAATAACAACCATAGATATAGACCATATTGATTGGTTAGGTGATAATAGAGAAACCATTGGATTGGAAAAGGCCGGAATTCTTAGAGCTAACAAACCAGCTGTTTGTAGTGATCCAAATCCCCCTTTGAGTATCATAAAACATGCTAAACAACTAGCAACGAAATTACATTGCATACAACGTGATTTTACCTATCAGAAGACTGAGGATGGCTGGACTTGGCAGACTGATGATGAAATATTGATTGATTTACCAAAACCTAATTTATATGGTGATTTTCAACTCCAAAATGCTGCTGGAGTATTGATGGTATTAAATCTTTTGCAATTGCCGATTATTCCGAGTGGATTAACTAATGCCTATATTCCTGGTAGATTTCAAGTGTTACCAGGGGCAATAACTCGCATATTTGATGTGGCTCATAATCCTTTAGGAGCAAAGGTTTTAACCGCAACATTACAACAATATCCTTGTAAAGGAAAAACTCATATAATATTAGGAATGTTAGAGAAAAAAGATATCGCTGGTTTTATTACCATAATGCAAAATAGTGGCACTGATTGGCATATTGCACCTTTAAATACTCCAAATACTGCTACAACTGAATGTCTGAGTGATAATTTACTAGCTACTGGTAACAATAATATAACTACTTATTTATCTATAACAAAAGCTTATAATAATGTACTTTCTATAGCTAAAGATGGAGATAGAATCTTAATAACTGGGTCTTTTTATACAGTTGCTGAAGTATTATCTCAGATATAAATCAACTAGTAGGAATCTAAATAGTATCTATTAAATCTAATGAAAATTAACGAATATAATACACTCCCAAAACGTGGCCGCCGAATTCATTTTATTGGTATTGGTGGAGTTGGCATGTGTGGTATTGCCGAAGTTATGCACCGCATTGGTTACGCAATTTCTGGTTCAGATTTACATAGTGGTAAAATGACTCAGCATTTAGCTGATTTAGGAATAAAAATTAAGATTGGTCATGCTGCTGAACATGTACATGGTTGTGATGTTGTGGTAATTTCCAGTGCTGTAAAAGAAGATAATCCAGAAGTAAAAGCAGCCAGAACCAAAAGAATTCCAGTAGTTCCACGAGCTGAAATGCTAGGCGAGTTAATGCGTTTTCGCCAAGGTATCGCAATTGCAGGAACTCATGGCAAGACTACCACAACTAGTTTGATTGCTAGTATTTTAGCAGAAGGAAATTTAGATCCAACCTTTGTGATTGGAGGCAGATTAAGTAGTGCAGGAACTCATGCAGGTTTGGGCTATGGTGAATATTTAGTTGCCGAAGCTGACGAAAGTGATGCTTCTTTTTTATATTTGAAACCAGTAATGGCAGTAGTAACTAATATTGATGCAGACCATATTCGGACTTATGATAATGATTTTAATAAATTACAACAAACCTTCATTGATTTTTTAAGCCAATTACCTTTTTATGGTTTAGCGGTATTATGTATTGATAATCCTGTGATAGCTAATTTATTACCTCGTTTAACTAAGCCAATGATAACTTACGGTTTATCAGATAAAGCTGATATTCGTGCAACTGATATTAAATATCAACAGGGTAAAACTATTTTTAAAGTATTACGAGGCCAAAATCACTGGTTAGATATAACTTTGAATTTACCTGGTAAGTATAATGTAAATAATGCATTAGCTGCTATTGCTATAGCTCGTGAAGCTGGAGTATCTGATCTAGCGATTAGTAAAGCTTTGAGTACATTTAGTGGCATTGATCGACGGTTTCAAATGCAAACCATAAAAATTCCTCAAGGAGAAATCTTACACATTGATGATTATGGCCATCATCCAGAAGAGATTGCAGCAGTGTTAAATGCAATAGAAAATGGTTGGCCAGAAAGACGTTTGATTGTAGCTTTTCAACCACATCGTTACACTCGTACTCAAGATTTATTTAACGAATTTGTCCAAGTATTGTCTGAAATTAAAATTCTATTATTATTAGAGATTTATTCAGCTGGCGAAGCTCCAATTGCTGGAATAACTGGTACAGATTTATGTAAAGCAATCAACAATAATATAAAATTAATATCTGATCCAACAAATTTACCAGAAGTTGTTGCTCCGATGCTACAAGATCAGGATATTTTACTTACTTTAGGGGCTGGAAATATTGGGATGGTTGCAGCCACTTTAGCTGAGAAGTTATAAACTTATTAACGCCAGACATAATCCAGAGCGGGAGTGCCTGGTGCATGACATTATTAGCAGTTTACTTAGTTTTCAGAATTTTTTATACGTGAAATTAGGTAGTCAATTGAACTTTCTTTCCAATTAACAATCATCAATACAAAACTTGCTATAAGCCATATCCCAGATGCGATTGCTCCTATAAAAAAAATTGCTTCCCATATAGAGGATGGAATACCAAATTTTTCAGTGAAAGTAGCAGATATATTTGCCAATATGATAGAGATAAATAAGCCCAGAGGTGCTAACCAAGCCTTTCTTGTTCCAATTTTTCTTATATGCTTTAGAAGAATATTTTCAAGTTTATCTTCAGTTATTTCTATTAAATCTGACTTTACGTTTGACCTATGTTTATCAATAAAACGACTTTCATCACTTGTTGTTGTATCATAATTTGCAGTTTGATTATTATTTTCCATCTGTTGCCTTCTCATTTGGAAGCATGTCAAGTGCACCTAAAGCATGTGGGGTGACAGAACCACAGTTTTTACATATGACATGTATTAATGGAATTGCTGGACCTCCGATAACAAGATTAGCCGAAAAATCTTCTTGCAAATGTATATTTGAAAATCCTTCTAAAATGGTAAAGGAATTCTTGCCGCAACGATGACATGGCTTATTTGCCCCTTTATTATTGAGTTTTTCTGCAATTTCCTTAATATCTATTGCCATTGATATCCATTTTCTTTCTTATTGGTAACAATGATATAGGCAATCAAAACTGATTGCCCATCTTAAATTATTAGCTGGATCGTTTTTTTTCACAATCTTCAATCAAAACATCCAACAATTTTACAGAAGTTTTTGCTTCTTCTTTTATTTCATTTAAAAAATCTATTTCACTTCTTGAGATTTTATTATCTACAAATAATGCTTCTCTAAGAATATCAACTTCCCGTTCACTAATATGATTATCTGCCAAAGCAAAAGCTTTTGCTACTTTACGCCATTCAGCCATTTGTTGCTCCTGTTTAATTTGTAAAAGAGTGTAAACAATATCATATTAAATTAAAGAATACAATTTATTAACTTACACAGCTAAATAAAACTATTGAACTAAAAATCTGACCGATTTATAAAACCGATCAGATTACCTAAATATTAAGGTTTATCAACGTCTAAATGTACGTCTCCAATATCCTCATGTAAAGCTATAACTTCTTTATTTGGTACAGTGGATAGTTCCATCTTATAAGCTAAGAACCACATCATAAATACTCCGATAACCCACCACAATATTTGCCAGGCCCAAATAGAAGGAATACCAAGGAACCAAGTGGAAACATCGTTAGGATTACCGAATATCCAGTTACCAATTACCGCACCTGGGCCAATTCCAAAGAAGAACCAAACTAAAGTAATAATCCATGCTATAGGTATTAAACCACGTTTAGAATCAGGCAAAGAAGCATGTTCTTGCAAGAAAGAATGGAAAGTCAAACGATGTTCCAACTCTTCTTTATTTTGTGTCATAGCTGATATAATAATAGCTAAACCTAAATTAAACATTATCCCCCAACCAGCTGAGTGGATAGTCAAAGGCCAGCGTCCCCATAGTGGTTCACCAAATATTGGATCCATACTAAAAAAAATGAATATTTGATCAATAAAAGAAAATACTTGAGCTCCAATTGATTCAGTCATGGTAACAGCAATCAGCCCAGCAATCAAACCAACAACTATACCTTGCCGAGTTAAAAATGGCCACCAACAAACTGCAATTAAAGCTGGCCACATTTGGAAACCATACGCAACTGCAAGTCCACCTAATAATACCAACGCATCTTTAGCAGTGGTAGCAACAGCTAATGCGGCTAATACAATAAGTACTACACCAATTCGTCCAAAGAGTTTTTGTTGGCCATGAGTGGCTTTAGGCATCAAGTAACGTTTTAAAATATCTCTAGTTAACATACCACCAGCAGTAGACATATAAGCAGCACCAGTAGATTGCATAGCAGCTAATGCACAAACTGATAATATACCTACTAACCAAGGAGCGGATCCTGAGATTAAATGAATCAATTGAGGTACTAACATACCTTGTTTACCAGCAGAATCCATTAAATCTATGCCGCCCAAACCAACACCCATCAGATTATTGGTTAAATCAGGATAAGCTGCTAAGAATTTAAGGTCTGCTCCTAAGAAATGAGCCCCTAAACCTTGCATAGCAGTAAATATAAATAGAATAAACCCAATTACGAAAGAAGAAGCCCAAACTTGTTGTGGTGCAAAAGGTTTAGGACTCTTATTAGCAAAGGCCCACATGGAGAAGGCTGGAGCAGATTGAATTCCCATCAAAGCAAACATATAGGTTAGAACCATGATGCCAGTCCATGCTCCACCGATAGCACTTGGCCCGTTGCTAACAAATTGAATTACCCCAGGAATTGCAATATAATGACTATAGCCATCTGGAGTTCTGATAGTATCGATTTTAGATAATGCCGCAATACCATCGTTTAAATTACTCCAACCACCAACATAGTAAACCGAAATTATACCAATCGCCACAATACCAAGAGCCAACAATATAGCTTGCAAAGTATCCACATAAGCTACCGCTCTCAAACCACCAGAAGCTACATAGATAATTACTACTGCAGATAACATCCACATCCCGACAGTAACATCTAACAAATTATCAGTTAAAACATTAAATAGGAAACCGGAAGCACGCAATTGTAAACCTAAGTATGGTACGGAAAATACTAATGCTACCAATACTACTAAAATACGGACTGTATCTGATTTGAAATAAGTCGCTAACATTTCACCAGGAGTAATAAATCCAAAGCGTTTACCAAGCATCCATTGCCGTTTTAAGAAAATAACTCCGGTAAATGGAATGGTGATTGCGTAAAAAGATGCGTAAGCATACTGAAACCCATCCCTATATAGTAACCCTGGATGACCCATAAAAGTCCAACCAGAGAAAGATGTTGCAGTCGCTGCTAGTACGAATACCCACAACGAAATAGAACGGCCAGCAATAAAATAGTCACTGGCAGTCTTAGCTGACATTGCACCTTTGATACCCCAAAAGATACAATATGACCAATACAATCCTACGAAAACAAATAGCCAAATAATTTTTGGATCCAAACCCATATAATTATCTCCGATAAAATTATAAAATATAAGATTAAATTTAAGTGAAAACTAATAATAAACAAGTCAATAGTTAATGCTAAACAATTTTTGTTACATACCTAAACTGTAAGCTAAATACACATCAATGTTATCACATATTATTATTTTATAATAACCAAAAGTAATTTTTGTTACATTTAAAAAGTAAAATAATTATCCAATATGATGCAGTGGTTTTATAAACTCAATGTGAGTCTCTACCAAAGTATGTAACTATCACGTATTTTATAATTGTTGTGCTGCTCTCCCACGTGAGCCTTGAAAGTAATTTTGAATCCAAGTGTGATCAAGTTTGATCAATTCTCGCATTGGAGCAATGGCAAAAACCTGTTTATTGGCTAATACTGCAACCCGATCAGTAACTTCCCATAATAGGTCTAAATCATGAGTGACAACTACCACTGTTAAACCTAATGATTCGGTTAATTTTACGATAAGTTCATCAAAAGCTCCAGCTCCAGAAGGGTCTAAGCCAGCAGTTGGTTCATCTAAAAACAGTATTTCTGGGTCTAAAGCTAAAGCCCTAGCTACTGCAACCCGTTTCGTCATTCCACCACTCAACTGATCTGGATATTTATGTCTGGCATTGCTTGGCAATCCAACTAATGCAATTTTGAAATGAACAATTTCTTTAATTAAACGCTCACTCAAATTAGTATGTTCACGCAATGGGACAGCTATATTTTCGGTAACAGTCAAAGAACTAAATAAAGCTCCATTTTGAAACATCATTCCACAATGACGACGCAACCATAATGAACGTTTCTCATTTAAATTTAATACTTCAATATCAAATACCTTAATAGAGCCAGCTACTGGTTTTTCTAGTAGAATAATCTCATGTATTAACATTGATTTACCAACTCCACTATCACCAATTATCGCTATAATTTCCCCTCGGTGAATTTGTAGGTTCAATTTATCATGGATAATTGTATTCCCAAACTGAGTGCGTAAATTATTTATTTCTACAACAATTTCTGGCATATTAATTTTATCTAGTTTAGTCATTGACTTCTAATCTTTATCAAGATTTTTATCGTTATAATTAATTTGTTTTTCTGCAATTAAATTATTTTAGCTCAATTTCTTCATAGGAAGATATATCAATATATTTTGCTAATTTTTGCCATTGTCTATCAATTTGTTCATGTTCTGCCTGAATAGGTTTTAATTTTAGTAACAACACTTGTTTATGCTTAATATAATTTTCAGAAGGAGGATGTTTAACTATTAAATCAGGTAGATTTATTTTATAATTTTTTATAACATGTTCAGATAAAGAATTTGAAGATAGTTTAGGAATTGTGACTAAATTAAGTTCAGAGCTTTCTATATTTTTATCGGTAATACCTATCGAAATTTGCGGAATTTTTATTCTATTATCATTTGTTTCTAAGGATATTTCAGGAGCTAAACTAGGTTGCTTAATTATTGGAGAATCTTTCTGGATAATAGGATTTTGATATTTATATACCATACCCCATCCAAATGCTATAATAACTCCTACTAAGCCTACAGCAATTTTTTTGTCCATCATAATTCCTATTCTATAATTATCTAAAATTAATTATTCTCAGGGTTATCTTCTTGTTTAAAAATATTAGGTAACAATTTTAATCTACGTTGTAAAGTATCAGCAATTTTCACTGCTTCATCATCATTATCAATTACATATGGAACAATCATAATAACTAGTTCAGTTCTGGTGTTAGAAGATTTATTAACCCGAAATAATTGACCTATTAATGGCAAATCCTTGAGAAATGGAATACCACTATGACCTTTACTAGCAGTATTAGAAATTAATCCTCCTAACAAGACCGAATGTCCATCTTGTAAACTTAATTCTGTGCTGATACTACGATTAAATATTTCTGGTGAATTAATTTGACTAGTGCTATTTTCTTGAGCATTACTAACTTCCTGACTAATTTGTAAATCTACTCTTCGACCAGCATATACAGTTGGTTTTATTTTTAATGAAGTACCAGTACGTCGATATTGAATCTGTTGCAAAATAGCACTATTTCCTCCTAATTGTAAATCAGCTGAAGTCGCTTGACTAGATAATGTAGGAATTTCATTACCAACCTCAATTGTAGCCTGACTACCACTGCGTACCATTAAACGAGGAGTGGATAAAATTGTAGCTCGGCTATTACTAGCAAAAGCATTTAATACTGAACGAACCTGACCAGCATTGCTAAGAGTGTAAACTAAACCACTGCCACCCACTCCTCCACTCATACTACTCAAAGCTCCATCCAAACCACCAAGATTAGCCTTATTTAAAATCCATTCTATTCCATGGTCATCTTTCTCAGTAATTACAATATCAGCAATAGTAGCTTCAATTAAAACCTGTTTAGGAGGCACATCCATATCTCTTATTACTGGTAATAACCTAGCCCATTCTTCACCAAAACCGATAAAATGCAAAGTATTACGATTTTCATCTACTACAATTTTAGATCGTTGATTATTTCCATTTTTCAATTTTCTAACTATAGGTTCAAGTAATTGATTTATTGTTTTTACTAATAATCTAGCAGCAATATGTTTAACTTGATAAGAAAAAAGCCCTGGTTTTTCATCCCCATAATTATTTTTAGTTAAATTAGGATTGATATAATCAAGTTTTTCAGCCCATTGCTGTACGAAAGATAAAACTTTTTTGCTTCCAGCAAATACAATAATGGCATTAGTGTTATCAAAAGGTAAAACAATTACACTTCCAGATTTCGAATTTTTAGAAGCGGCATATCCTTGGCTATCCAGAACTTTTACTAATTGGTCTGCTAATGCAGTAGCAGATAAAACAGCTGGTTCAATTCGTAAGCTATGTTGAGATCGCATTAAAGGTTGATCTAAAACCTCAATAGCTCTAATGGCCTGATTAACTATTTGTGGTCTACCTATAAGGATTATAGCATTACGTTTAAAATCAATTTTAGTAGTTAATTCATGACCTTTAAAAGCTTCATCCAGCCAAACTTTAATTTGAGAACTAGTGACTATTTTAAGGGTGACAAAATGGATAATAGGTCGATGGCTTGGCGGTACTTGTGGTAAAGTTAAGCCTTCAATTATTAAAGAAGGAGTATCTGCCACTTTTTTTCTTTGTGGGATAAATTGAATAAACTTATCCTTTATTTCTACACCTACTTTATAATTAGCTAGTACTTGAATAGCTAAATTATAGAGTTCTCGTGGTGTTTGAGATTCATTTACTCGTAAGGTAACTAAATCTTTTTTACGACTAATTTTTTTATCTATTTCAAACGATAAATTTAACAAATTACCAAAAATTTCATTAATAAAAGCTGGCAAAGGCAAACTTTCAATATTAACTAAAATTGGTTTAGTAGTTGTAAATTTTGGAGTTTTAGTATCTGTAATCGAGGCTGAAGTAGTTTTACGAGATGGTGATGACGGTAATGACTGAAAATGAATATTGTTTTTTAACTCCTCAACTGCATCAATAGGAAGAATATTTACAGTATCTGTTAAGGTGTCAACAATTGGTTCACGTAATGGTTTAGGAAAACTAGGTTCGATTACAGATTTGGGGGTAGCAGAACAGCCAGTAAGGATAAAGATAATTAAGATATATAGTTTTTTCATCGTAGATATTATCAAAATTTGTATTTAGGGTTTATTATTTAAGTAACTATTTGGTATTATTTGATAACTCCTGAAATTATTATATAATAAATTTAACTGATTATTATTTTTTTTGTGGATACAAATACATTAATTCAGTTTTACCATCTTTCATAACTTCTATAAAATCATTATTTATTTTCAACAATTTGGAACCATCAGGTAATGTTTTACCAATGTTATATTTATTAACAGCTTTTTTTTTATTAGTAAATAATACATAATGTTGTTTACCTTGTTGAATAATAGCAACTAAATTTAAATTTTTATTATTTTTTTTATTACGACTAGAACGATTTCTACTAGACCTATTTTTACCTGTAGTACGAGATTTTTGTTTAAAATTAGAATTTCCCCATAAAGTTAACTTAACATTAGCTAAATTAGATTGAGATATTTGCGGTATTTTCCAATCAAGCTCGGTAATATCTTGTTCAACATTAAATGATTGTTCATTGAAAAATACTAACATTATTGCAGTTATATTTATTATCCCTAGTATAATAATTTTTTGAATATTATTTATCATATAGTTTAAAGTTAATTATCATTTACAGAAGAATTTGGTACTTTCCTAAAATAAGATTTTAATATAATTACAAATTTCAGATGATCTTTTGATTCATAAACATCTAACATTTCTGTCACTACAATTGAAGAATGAGTTGCTATTTTTAATAATAATTCAGCTAAATCTTGTTTATTAAATTGTCCTCTTAATTTAGCAGTAACTTGCCATATATCAGTATATTTTGCTACATCTAAAGCTGGATCAACTTGTAGACGTTTTACATCTATTTTTTTACTAACAGTGCGTAACCATTGTTGAAAAGTAGCCTGAGCTAAACCTTTAGTATTGGCTTGCCATAATTTAGACTGTAATTGTTTACGTAATTGTTGGATTTCAATAGCTCGATCAGTCCATTTAGATTGATTAGCAATAGTTTTTAATTGGGATAACCGTTCTACAACAGCTTTATAACTTTGTTGTTTTTTTATCTGATAATCATTTAATAACATAATAGAATAGCTAAATGACAATCCAATAATAAACCATACTCCTAATCTTAAACGAGTATTATTGCGTAATTCACTAATTAATGGGATAAAAAATTTAAACATATTTTAAAAAATTCAATCAATTCGCATACTAACATTCATATAATTAGATTTACGTCCAATTTTTGCTTTAACATCTTTGAACAGAGGTTGAAACATTTTAACATAGAAAGTTGGATCAAGTTGTTTAGTTTCTATAGTAAAATCTAATTTACCCATATTATATAGCCATTTAATTAAACGGGTCTTTTTATTAAAAGGTATTGTATCATTAATTATTTTCATTAGTTCCAATTGAGATGGAGAACTATTTAATGCTAATAATTTTTCCGTTAATTGTTTATCCTGAATTGCTTTATTACGAGCAGTTAAAATAGGAGAAATTTCATTACTTAGTTCGTCAACTTGAATTTGTAATTGTTGAGTTTTATATTGATATTTAATAATATTAGCTATTTGCCAAGTTAGTAAACCAGAAAAAATGGCAATTCCCAACATTATTACCATAGACTCTTGCAACATACTAGTGTTAAAGCTAGTTTTATTACGTCCCCATGGTCGTGATAATAGTTCATCTTTAATTACTGGTGGTAACTCAGGATTTATTTGTAAACCATGAACTCGTTGAAAATTAATCCATTCATTTAGTTTAGGAATTGTAGCCCACCAACGACTACCTTGTAGTAATCCAGACCGCCAAACCTGTCCTTCCACTCCATCTAAACAGTTTATTAATCTTATAGTATCTTCTTCTGGCCTAGGGTATAATAATACTTCTGGAATAACTGTCGCTTTATTTATTATATTATCTACCAGTTGGTTTTTGTCCCATAACCAAACTTGTATTTGTCCATTATGCCAAACTTGGTAACTTCCATATTCTTTAAATGGAGACCATTGCTGGATTTTCAGTTGTAAAACTTTTCCCTGCCGATTAGTAGGAATATCTTTTAAAGAAAATAGTTTATAATAACAAAGCCCTCTCGACATAACCCATTCATAACGTCCACGAGTTTTTATTGTAGGAGATATTACTTCATTACATTTTTGGAGATAACGTTGAGTCGAAAAGAATTGTTTGTGCATGGATAGGTGGTATGTTGGTATACATAGGTAATAGAGGCAAATCTAAATAATAATCAATTTCCCAAGGTTTTTTATCATTTAATCCAATAGGTAAATTTATATGCACTTGCCGCATTCGTTTGCTGTCTTTATGCCAAACAGTTAAACGCAAATTAGACGATGGAAAAATCATTAGATCATCAGGATCAATATTTAATAAAGTTCCTGTCATTTCATTTAGCTGTCTGATTGACAAAATAGGTGTATTTTTTCTTGTATCAACAATATGTTGAGCGTTTTCAGCACTAAAATTATAAGATGCCTGTAGTACTAGTGCAGGTGCAGTATTAAAATTTGGATAGGTAGCAAATATGGTATTAGTTAACTGGCCAAATATATTATCTTTCCATAAGGATTCTTGTTCAGTCCAACCAAGTATATTTTTGCATTCCATTGAAGTAATAAGATAATGATTAAGAGGTGGAGGTAAATTATGTTGTTTATAATGAAAACTTTCCGCTCCATTTATACGATGTAAATCATCAGGATCAATATAATCTTGTAGTTTGGCAATTAATGGAGAATGTAGTTCTTCATCTATTCCTAATACACCTAGTAAACGTGATAATACAAAGCTATCAGCAAAGTTAACTCCAATAAGTCCTCGTTTATCTTGCAATGCAAAAAAAGATTTACCATACCCTAAATAAGGTCTATCATCTAACTTAATTTCTCCTCCAACTGCTAAAATACTACCCTCTTCAATTTCTTCTATTACAGTCTCTTTTTTAATTTCTTTTTGAGGAACAGATAACCCACCAACATTACGATTTTGAGTAACTAACAAGTATGTGATAATGGATTGAGTACTATAGATGTCAATTTCACCTTGAGTATCAGCTTGCATATCCTGAACTATATCAACAGCTCTTTGTGTCCATAATGCAAAAAAACTGGCTGCAATAGTTAAAATGGCTAACATCCACAGAGTGGTAACTAATACAAACCCATTTTGTTTAATTATTCTGCTATCTGGTTGCATTGTTTTCGGACAATTTTATTATCCAAGTTAGAGGTTTATTGCGACGTTGACCTTGAAATTGAATTATTTTTGGTATCTGTGGTATATCTAAACCAATTTTAGGTGGCCAATTAGTATGCCATTTACCATCCTTAGCCATATAACTAAATTTTCCTTCTCCACTAAACCAATGCGATATGTCCCAAGTTTCATCTTTACTATTTTGATATCGTAATACCATTATTCCATCCGCATATTCCATTTTCCAAGTGAATGCTGTTGGTACTCCAATACTTTGATCTAAAGCCGCAATAGTTAAACCGCTAAACTGATGTTCTTCACCTTTAAATATATGTTCTCCATCATAATAATCAGTTATAATTGCGGCAGTAGTACTTCGAAACCAATATTCTTGTAAAGCTCCTTGTTGTAAATCTTCAAATTGGTCTAAAAAGCTAGAACGCAAATGTAAAACGTACGAAAATCCTTCTAATAATAAAACACTAATAAAACTGACTAAGACTAGTACTACTAACATTTCTAATAAGGTAAAACCAGTTTTAAAATTCTTGTTTAAAATATTGTTTAAAGCCAATTTGTCTTACCGTAAATTTTGCAATCATAGTTTTATCTAAAGAAACAGTTACGTTCATATCATACAAGCCAACTTGATACATAATAGTACTACCTTGTAGTTCTACTACTTTTGCTTCCCAAATTATTTTATACATCCCTATTGTATTTTCACCAGATGGCTGTTCAATCGGATTTATTGTTTCCATAAAAGCTACTGCATTACGAGTGGCATCATTACGTTGTTGAGCAGCTTGGACATGTTGCAAAGTCGTTAAATTAGTACTAATCCAATTTAGCAATGCCATGCCAGTACTTGCTATTAAAACCAATGCTACAATGGCTTCGAGTAAGGTAAACCCATGTTGGTTCATATTCAAATATAAGCTACTGGATAATATTTTAATAGCTGATTATATATCATATATATATACAAATCAATAATATTAGCAAATGAAAAGAACATTTTGGCTAAACAATCTTTTGTTGCATATACACCAATTAAAAATCTGGTAGTCATGAACGAAGTAGTGTTGAGCATAGCAAAATAACGTAACTCGACAATCAATTGAAAATATTGTAATATTTTGTAAGGTCTGATTTTTGCTTAATCATAGAATCCTTAACTTAATGGCATTGAACGTGGAAGTTAGGAATAATACAAAGTATCTTTGTACAGGACAAAAGTTTGAGTATTTTTGTAATTTAAATAAGAGTATATAAATGTAGGATGCAATGAACGAAGGGAATTGTATCAATCGTGTTAATAAGACTCGAAAGATGTAATTCGTAAACTCATTACATCCTTCTATAAAAGTATAGATCGGAGGTCGTCACACTCTGAAGCGAAAGATCTTGTATGTAGATTGGCCTCCACCTTCTTCACTAATACCGAAGAATATCCTAGGCATAAATCCTGTATTTGCAAGGTAGGTGATTAAGTTACAAGATTGGAGACCAACGCAATATCTTAATCTAATTACTCTTTTAATACAGCCATTATTCGTAATGTAAAACTCGGTAAAGCTAAGAGCTTTAATAATACTCCAGAAGAGCATAATGCCTTGATAAATTATTTAAATTCCAAGAAACGTAAAGGTATGCCTTGAAGCCACAGGAACTTATCATTTTGATATAGCAGTATAATTAAGTAATACTCAAAATATCTAAGTCATGGTTATGAATCCCAAAGTAGTTAAAAACTTTGCAATAGCTCTGTTACAACGCAACTGACGCAGTTGATGCAAATGGCCAACATTGCTAGTATGTTGGACTTCAAAGAGCAGTTTATCACTTGGCAATCGCCTACCAAAGAGGTATTTACGTTCTACTGGCCGACGTTTAAATGAATTAACTCGTCAAAAAGCCGCAGCTAAAAACCAGCTTCATGTTTTGCAAGATACTGAATCAACGCTATATTTTAGATATTACCAATAACTGGTGTTGGTAAAACCAGTGCAATTTGGTAGTGTTATAGATGTAATGCCAAGATAAAATATATTAAGAAAAACATTTATAATAATGATGAATAAAAGAATCCCTACCCAAATTGCTCCAAATATGGTTTACTAATTTTTTTAAAAAGGGAAGAGTTTTTCTAACAAGACGTGCAATACGTTGACGTAACGTTTAATCTTTCAATATGTACAGTTTCTATTTTACTAGACGCTTTATGCCTTTTGTAAGGAAAGACAGATTTATATTCATCCCAAAAATCTGTAAAAGAAACAGCACATTGACGATAAACCGGGGGTAAGGAATCCCATAATTCCTTGACACCAGTTATGTCACGATTACCAACATACATACCGATAATTTCACGAGTAGCACGGTCTATAGCAAGCCATACCCAACGTTCCAAAAGTAGTTTGTAGATTAACGCTTTAGTTTCATTAGAAATAATTATGTTTTCAGGAAATTTAACAAATTGTCTGCGACAGTTACAACAGGCATAACTTTGTTTAC
>DAOUSL010000051.1 GCA_030627235.1 Thioploca sp. | reverse complement strand
GTTTTAGCCAACCCCAAAATGTGCGTAAGTGTTCTGTTAGACAATTTGTCAGAGACACCATCAGAAAATGTTATTCAATAACTAATTTAAAATTAATAATTTTCCTTAAGTTGATGCCTATGCGGTGTAATGAAATGAAACCGACCAAACACAAATCAATAATTTATTTATTTATATCATAATGGTCGGTTACGCTTTGCTTCACCGACCCCTACATGGCTACATGGCTAAAGGTAAAATTCGTAGGCTGGGTTAGCGAAGCGTAACCCAGAAAATGATTACCGATTAATTATAAAATGCTGGGTTTCCTTTCGTCAACCTAGCCTATGTGCTTTCCATCCTTACATGTCAAAATTTGGCGATATTCTTGCCATTTTCCATTTTTTTCATCTGAACTACAAGTAGTATGGTTAACAGCAACAGCAGATTTTTTAACAGGCCATCCTAATACTGAAATAAGCATTCTTTCTACTGTCCATTTTAGATGTTCGTTAGCAATCCTTAGTGGCAAAAATTCAGCATTTGTTTTAGCGAAAGTTTCTCCATGAACTAACTTGTTTCTAATATCGCTAAGAGAAATACCATCTTTACGATCACATACAACAGGCCATAAATCATCAAGGTTTACAGCATATTGTTCACAAAATCGATTGAAGGCAACACTAAAAGAGATTCTATTCAATCCATCCAAGTTTTGATAAATCAATTTTCGCTTTTCTTTGTTTTTATTTCCATCAAGATTTCCTTCTGTTTTAAGACATTTACTAACACATTCTTTTAATTTTTTACGAATTTTAGGCCATTCTTCTGTAGGTATTACAATTTCTAAATTGTGTTTTTTACGAAAAAATGTGACAAGAGTTTCAATAGCAGAAAATAATCTAATGAAAGCATCTTCAATGGTATGTCCATCATCGTTATATGTGATTTTAATAATATGAAGAGTTTGACGAATAAAAGCCTTTTCATCTTGATTAAATTCAGTAAACGTTTTGTAAGCAGTTTTTATATAATCTTCAAAATAGTTTTCACGCTGCTGGGTGAACTCTATTAATACTGTGTCATGATTATGGTCTTTTGTATCATTAGGGATAGCTTTATCTCTCCTATAGTATTTGACACAGGAAGAAAAATTAAATTGTTCCCATCCCAAACATCTACAACTCTGTCTTGCAGCAAAAGAAATTAACAGGAGAATATCATCCAATATACTAATATCTTTATCTGGAAAGCCTGTTTTCCACTTGACAACAAGTTCTGAAAACATAGTTGTTTCATCTTTGTCACTTTTCAAATAACGGTAGTGTTCATCAAAAGTTAGTTGAATGTTACCTTCCAAAATCAGTTCAAATTTTTTTGGTTTGGAAATGAATACAGATAAAATATAACTTGGAGTTAGCCAAAATGTAGTAAATTCTTCTTCCGCATTACATTTCTTAGTTATTTTCAAATCAAATGGATTGGCAGTTATATAGTTTTCTAAAGGTTCTCCTCCTTTAAAATAAGCTTTCTTTGCTTGGATTTTCGTGTCTTGAATCTCACCGTATAAAGAAAATTCATATTGATTAATTAGCTTAAACATTTGTTCCTTAGTGGGATGAAAGCATAATTCGATAGGATCAGTCACTTTTTCAGGAAGAAATATATCACATATCACGTTATCTAATGTATTTTTTCCAATAGTTATTGTCACTTTAAGATGAAAGTCTTGTTTTTTTTTGGTAACCATTTTATTATTATTACGTTAATTCAAAATTTAATATGTTTTGATAGGTAAGTGTCGGGCTAAGTTACAGAATTGTACCTGATAAGCTAACCCGACCTACTTTTGAACATGGTTTAAGACCAGTTATCAAAAATTTTCTTTAAAGTTTGACCTTTCACTCCACCAAGCCCAGTCCCTGTAGCACGAGCAAAAATTTCCCTTAACTTATTTTTCATTTGCTCATCTGTACAATCTGATTTTTGGGTTGGAGCTTTTGTTAAATCTTTTTCTAATTTTTTAAAATTAGTATTAACTTCTGTATTTTGCCTAGTTTGTTGACTGTCAAGATCATGAAGTTGGATACTAATATCTCTTATTGCATTCAATACTTCAGTATTATCAACCCCAGAAGATTTCTTTTTACCATCTTTCGGTTGCATTCCAGTTTTAACAGATTTTCTAAATATTTCAATCTGCTTTTGATAAAAAGGTAATTCTTTTTTAGATTTAATTACATAAGCATTAATAGTTTCCCCTTTCATTGGGTCAATTTCTTCTGCTTTAAGTGCTGCATAATATTCAAAATCACCATCAATCACAGTATAAGAATCTATCCCATTTTTCTGCAAAATAATCGGAGTAATTGTACCTTCCATCTTCAAAATTAATTGAGCTGCCTTTTCTAAATCAGCTTCTGAAAAAGTAGCACGGGATAATGAAGAACTAATATCTTCAACCATTACAATAGAAGGAGAAATTTTGTTCATTTAAGTTGCCTCTATTTTTTCTAAAATTTCATTAGCTAATTGTTTAAACTCATTAACTGATTTAGATTTGGAATTAAAATCTTCTATAGAACGAGGATCAGGTATTTCCATTTCACCAACTTCTACTACTTGTTCGGTGCATTTGGCCAAATCATCTCTTTCAAAAATAATACTATTCATTATATTAAATTTGTAACGCTGTGAAACTAACGCCAAACGTTTTTGTAAAGTACCCTGAATAAATCTAGAATTTGTTGATACTTTAGTAGGTAAAACTCCTAATACTTCAATAGGATCACGGCCCATCATATCTCGAAATTCATTATTATCCTCAATAAACTCCCTAACATTATTCAATCCTTCATTAGCAAAGGGTTTTAAATCAGAAGGAATTAATAAATAATCTGCTGTTATCAATGCTAATCTAGCGTATAAATTTAAAGAAGGTGGAGTATCAATTAGCACAATATCATATTTATCCTTCACAACGTCCAACTTTTTAGACAATAAACCTTTTACATATTCATATTGGTTAAGTTCTGTTTCTGCTTTCATTAACAAAATATGAGAAGGTATTACATCAATTTCATAACTACTAAAACGAGAAGTTCTTGCTACCTCTGAAATTGGGAAAAATTTACGATGTTTAAGAAGATGATAAATATAGTTATCTTTCAAATCATCCTTCTCTTCATCCCCAAAATTCACCAACCCAGTAGCAAAAGTAGTATTAGCTTGACTATCCAAATCAATTACCAATACTTTTTTACCCATCTTACTAAAAGTGGCTGCCAGATTAACCACTGTAGTAGTTTTACCCACACCACCTTTATTGTGATAAACCGCTATTATTTTCATATTATTACCTATTGATTTAAGTTCCCTTGCAAGCGTATCTTTACCAATTAAAGATTTAATTTTATCAATATTATCCTCAATCTTACGACCCCAACAATAAAAAATTCTTAAAATATCATTTTCATTATTTTTATAAATTACAATCTCTTTACCGTTAGTTAGCATCCCATAAGGAATTTGCAATTCTAACATATAATTTTTCAATTGCTGCAAATGGTCATTTAAATTTTGATTTGGATGTTTAGCCTCAAACACCACATCAGTTTTAACCTCAGAATCAATATAAGCTGAAAAATCCAATCGAAACCGATTTAACTTCCGCTCTTGTCGCCAAAGTTCCAAGGTATAACCCAATTTAGGCAACAAATAACTGACAATTAATTTACTTTCAACTTCTCTTTCATTATGACAAAAACTAGGATCAAATTTCATATTTATTAAACAATTGCCCACCATTATAGCGAGCAATGTTATAATTAATTTAAGAACATCTATTCAATAAATATTGAATTAATAAAGACACTGGACGACCAGTAGCTCCTTTATTATTACCACTTAACCAAGCAGCACCAGCAATATCTAAATGGGCCCATTTATATTTTTCGGTAAATCTGGACAAGAAACAAGCAGCAGTAATCGTACCACCTTCACGTCCACCAATATTGGCTATATCAGCGAATGGACTGTTAATTTGATCTTGATATTCATCCCATAATGGTAATTGCCAAGCACGATCTCCACTAGATTCCCCAGCTTTTAATAAATCTTGAATCAAAGTATCATTATTACCCAACAATCCAGTAGCATGACTACCCAATGCAACTATACAAGCTCCAGTTAAAGTAGCAATATCAATTACAACATCTGGTTTAAACCGTTCCGCATAAGTTAAGGCATCACATAAAATTAATCTACCTTCCGCATCAGTATTTAAAATTTCAACCGTTTTACCGGATAAACTTGTGATGATGTCGCCTGGTTTGACAGCAGTTCCACTAGGCATATTTTCTACACTTGGAATTATTGCCACTACATTGATTGGTAATTCAAGCTCTGCTAGTGCTGACATAGTACCTAATACCGAAGCAGCACCGCACATGTCATATTTCATCTCGTCCATAGCTTTGGATGGCTTGATAGAAATACCTCCAGAATCAAATGTAACTCCTTTTCCAACTAATACCACCGGAGCTTTTTTACCACCATTTTTATATTCCAAAGTAATCAATTTAGGAGCTTCATTACTACCTTGAGCAACTGCTAATAAAGTATTCATACCAACTTTCTTGATAGCAGCTTTATCCAAAACTTTACAAGTTAATTTACTATGTGTTTTAGCTAAATCTTTAGCCTGGTCAGCTAGATAAGATGGCGTACATACATTGCTTGGTAAATTACCTAAATCCTTAGTTAATTTTATCCCATTGGAAATTTTCTGAGCTTCCAAATAAGCTTTTTTTGCAGCATCACGTTGAGAACTAGCACTGAACACTATTTTTTGTAAATTAGATTTATCTGGCTTAGTCTTAAATTGGTCAAAAACATATGTAGTTGCTTGAGCTATTTCAACCGCTTGTCGGGTTTTCCAGGCAATATCACGTTCAGCAACATCCAAATCAGTCAAATAGCAAACAGCTTCTGTAGCACCAGTATTATTCAAGGCCTTTACTGCACCTGTAATTATCTTGCGATATTGGCTATCATTTATGTTAGTTCCACAACCAACTAGCAAAACCCGATTAGCGGTAACATTAGGAATATTATGTAATAATAAAGTTTGGCCAAGTTTACCAGTTAAATCTCCACGTTGTAATATAGTAGATAGATAGTTCTTACTTACATTATTAATCTGTTTAGCTGCATCAGATAAAACTTGGTTTTCATATATTCCAACGATAATACAAGCAGTACGTTGTTTTTCTGGTAGTCCGCTTTTAACATTAAATTCCATATATTTTCTCAATTTTATTGAAAGGTGTAAAATAGTATAAAAAATGGGTTACAATATAGTGTCAATTCTTAATTATAAATGCTTAATGATCAATTAAATTCAGGATAAATATCAAATATTTAACTTGTATAAACATTAAACATTTAATTAGGAAATGCTATATCTAATCACAATGAAAGGAGTGATATTTTTGATTATTAGTCGTTATTTATTCAAAGAAATATTATACACATTATTGGCTTTAAGTTCATTATTGATATTAATTTATGTTAGTCATCGTTTTATGGCTTATATAACTAAAGCTTCTCTAGGGAAAATTCCAGCAGAATTTATCTTTCAACTATTAAGTTTAAAACTATTAAGTGATTTAATACTTATTTTGCCATTAGGATTTTTTTTAGCTTTATTATTATCCTTGGGAAGGTTATATAAAGACAATGAAATAACTGCACTAGCCTCTTGTGGAATTCCAGTTCCAATTGGTAGCATTGTCAGTTTTGGATTTATGTTTGCTATTGTGATCGGAGCATTATCTTTATTTTTAGCGCCTTGGGCAGAAGAACAGCAAGATATATTACAAGTTCA
Organism: Thioploca sp.; assembly: GCA_030627235.1. Taxonomy (GTDB): domain Bacteria; phylum Pseudomonadota; class Gammaproteobacteria; order Beggiatoales; family Beggiatoaceae; genus DRQV01. The sequence continues at coordinate 19,880 of DAOUSL010000051.1, read as the reverse complement.
ACTAAAATCAGCTGCTGAGGTTGGAGGAATTGCTGCTGGTCGATTTAAAGAATTTAACCATGGGAAAGGGATTTTTTATGTCGAAAAAGTTGATAAAGAAGATATGGAGACCTTATTTATTCAAGCTAATTTACCAAACAAACAAGTAATTTTAGTAGCCAATAAAGGTTATCAAGAAGAACAAGGTGAAGAATTATTTATGGTATTGATTGATGGATATCGATATGAGAATGAGCATGGTAAATTAAATTATACTATTACTAAATTTGAAGAACATAAGATTAAACTTCCTCGATTAGTTACTTCATCTGGTGCTCAAAAACATGATGCCTTGCCTACTAGTAAATTATGGTTTTCTGAACAAAAAGAATTGCAAGCAGAGTTGCAATGGCGATTATCTTTTCCGCTATCAGTAATTTTATTAGCAATTTTAGCAGTTCCATTATCGCACACAACTCCACGCCAAGGACAATATTCTAAAATAGTATCAGGAATTTTAATTTATTTAATTTATAATAACTTGCTTAATGTAGCGAAAAAATGGGTAGAACGTGGTGACGTATCACCAATGATAGGAGTGTGGTGGGTACATTTTGTTCTAATTTTGATTATCATATCATTATTTTACTTACCAGAATTAAAAAAAGGGATTAATTTACTATTACAACCTATTTATTCCTTGTTCTATAAATTACTATCACGAGTAAAATTGTTACAAGTAAGATAGCGTTTCTATAAATATTAAATCTGAGTTTTACTTGGTTCTACTAAGCCTACATTTAAAACTAATTATATTTTTTATCCTATACTTAGAGAGTAATACCTTCGCCAATGGTTGTTTCGGGAATGGAGCATAGCGGATTTCCCGAAACCTAAGTAATTATTTTTAGTAAAATCATTTGATTATAGATAGATTATTATAGTTGGAATGAAAAATGATGCAAAATTTATAGGTAGACGCAGAAATAGCTATAAAAAATCAGATGTAAATTATAGGCTAATTATAAGTTAAATTTAATCTCTAATGACAATTATGTTAAATATTTTTAAAACTAAACCAACAATTCAACCAGAAATTATAACTAATAAGTTAATAGTACAACAATTATGTCAGCCGGACATTGATTTTAGTAACTTACCAAAGGGCATTGATAATGTACATATCGACGTACATATCAGTCCCAATTTTACTAAATTAACAGCTGCTTTAATTATTGATTTACTTGAAGAACGTACGAGTATTAAAAGACGTTTTAATGATAAACCATCAAGTAAAGTATGTAGTAAACTAGATAATTTCAATAGTAGCTATTCTCAAATATTAACAGCAACAATCCATAATTCTAAAGAAAATAAACGAATCGACCATGTTCAGTTATTTCAGATCGCAACGATTAAATTTATCTTAACCACAGTGCAATCTAGTTTATTAGAATTGATGCAAAACTTACGAGCCAAAACTACGAAAAATTCTGACAATAAATTAGAATTATCGGAACGTATAACTTGGATTAATCGGAATAAAAATAATCTATTACATCAAGTAAATAGTGAACTTTTTGCTCAGTTACTTTGGGTGGAAATGAGTCCCGTCGGAAAGTTACGAGAATCTTTATTAGGACTGGCTTGGACAATATCAAAAGATGTATTAGCTAATCCATTATTACAAAGTCCAAATACTAATGACGATGAAATGATGATGAATAATTATATATTAATGCCTCAAATATCTGATAATAACTATAATTTCAAAAAACTTGATGGATTAATAGAAGAATTACTTGAACATGTCGTCGCCAAATACCAAGTTAAAATTAATTCTGCCAACAATAATAAATTTCTTAATGAAACAGCAGAGATATGTTTTTCTTGGCAAGATGTTCCGGCGAATATAGATGAATTATTTGCTGTAGAAAATACCCAACAAGCATTGGAATTAGAAGATGAATCACAACATGCTGTTCTTACAGATAAATTACATTCACAACAACAGACTAATAAACTATTAAAATATGGATTACAACAATCAAAAGTAATATTACATATTTTAGCTGCCTATGAAACTCCACAGATGTATGAGTTTTATTTTAAATTAATTAAACCTGAATTGATTTATCTAGCATTATGTGGAGAAATAGATGACGATGTTATTGCTAAAAAATTACAAAATCAATTAAGAATTAGACCGTTGCGTTATTCGGATAATAAATCTATATCTATTAACAAGTTAAAACAGACCAAAAAACATTTAAAACAGTTAGCTCGTAAACCAGATAACCAAACTTTAAGACGTTTTATTATTGATTTTATTACTTATAGAAGAGATGTAAAATATTGTAATCTTGTTCATGAAGTAATGGAGCAAATTAATTTATTGATTGACGAAGGTGATGTACAATTATCTCGTAGTAATAATATGTTACATGAATATTTTGAGCCTGGAGAACATAAAAATAGTACTGAATCTATTCGTTGTCATGTAATTTTAAAAGCTGATTTACGTGGTTCTACCACTATGACTGATGAATTGTTTCGACGTGGTTTGAATCCAGCAACTCATTTTAGTAGGAATTTTTTTAATCCAATAAATCAGTTAATTGAAACATTTGGAGCAGAAAAAGTATTTATTGAAGGTGATGCAGTTATTCTCAGTTTGTTTGAATATCATAAAACACCAGATCAATGGTTAGCAGTAGCACGAGCCTGTGGACTAGCAAGCCATATGTTACAAGTAGTTAATAAACAAAATGAAGTAAGTAGAAAATACGATCTACCAGAACTGGAATTAGGGATTGGTATTTGCTATTTACCAGAAGCTCCTAAATTTTTATACGATGGTAAACAACGAATTATGATATCACCATCTATAGGTAATGCGGATCGATTATCATCTTGTTCATGGAAATTGCGAAAAAAATATGCTAATCAACCTGATTTATTAACTAATGTTATGGTATTTCAACAAGCTCCAGATGATGCGTTTAAAGGTGAAAAAGGTATGACAACTTTTCGATATAATCTCAATGGAGTTGAAATAGCACCAGAAGCTTTTGAAAAATTACATAATGAGATGGCCTTACGGCATATTAAAATTAGATTGCCGAATGATAAGTATAAAACTTCATTTTATGCTGGTTATTATCCTGATATGAAAGGTAATTCTCATGAAATTGTAATCCGTGAAGGATATACTAAAATTTGGCAAGAAGATCATGAAGATTATCCTTTAACAAATATTAAATACTATGAAGCGGTTACTAATAAAAAAATTATTAATACTATTAAGAAATTAGGATTTTAAAAATAGCTTTATATGCTAAATGGCAAGCAAACTCCTGATACTCGCATAACCATAGGTTCCATCAATAACAATAAGTGATAACCAGTTATCAGGAGAGCAAATAAAACCATTGGAGATAATTGCCAAGGATTGCTAGTTAATAAAGCACGTCCTCTTTGTCGAATGACATAAACAGCTATTAAAAAACCAAAAATTAGCAAACTAGTTTGTAAGAAAAATAATAATTCAGCTGGCAATAACATTTCAGTATGTTTAGCCTGATTTTCTATTAAACTTAATGGCAATGTCCCAGTTCCAAAGGGATTCATAAATACTGAACTTGCACCTACACTTTCCCGTATCAAATGATTTAGATTATGAGCTAAGTGATAAGCAAAAGCTAATGGAATAGCGATGAAAGCAAATTGAGAGAATAATTGTTTAATTGATAATTCACTGTTGGTAAAATATTTAATTAAGCTTAAAGCCAATATATATGGAAGCAATGGAAGTAATAAACTAACGATTAGGCCAATAGAGAAACTCCACAATCCAGAACCTCCAATAAAACTTGTTAATTCTCCCATCCAAGTTTCCCAGAAAGCCATCATAGTTAAACCATGAAAAGCTGTCAATGCCATTAATCCCAGCATAAACCAAGCTTCATCCCAATGTGGTCTAGCGGTTTGGATAGCCTCAGTACTGGGTAGTCGTAATCGCCAAGCTATATTTTGCGTAGGACAAGAACGAGTGCAATTGCCGCAGTTAGTACAGTAAGTATTTTGAGTCAGTCTACCCATAACTAAATTGGTAGGACAACCGTCCACTGTTGCATTACCATGATAACATTCTAAGCTATTGCATTCCATACAAATATTGCTATCTATAGGGCGTAATTCTATTGGTGCTAATTGAGCATAAAAACCTATAGTTCTACCTACTGGGCAAAAATAACGACAAAAAGCTTTACGTTCAAATATAGCTAATGAAATTGTAGCTAGTATTATCATTAATAAAGATAATAATGCAGTTGCGTACGGGCTTACTGTTACTCCAACCCCTAATTCTAACCAAGTTAAAATGATAAATAATAATAAAGCTGGTAATACATTGCGGAATTGTTTAGGAACTGGTAAATTTAAACTATTGTATGGATCAGAACGTTTCCACAAACGACGGTGTACTAACCAAGTAGCTAAAGTATCCCAAGGACAGATTGCACACCAAGCTGAACCAAGAAAAAATACTGCTATTATTAAACCACTCCACCAAATGTTCCAAGTTAATATTGTAGCGATATTCCGATCTGCAATTGGAGTACCAAATAAGCCAGCCGCAATTACTAATAAAAACAATGCTACTACAATTACTTTAATGACTAATAATAGCCAAGGTATAATGGTTATTTGGTGGATTAATTTGCCTATTATTGGTAGTTTAAGAAGACTATAATAACTGTCGGTTGTATAGGTAGATATTGGTTTCCATATAGCCCAAATACTGATTAATAATATCGTGATGCCAACTATAATACCCCAAATTATTGGTAATCCTGGATGAACTGTTATCATGAATCTATACGTGCATTACGAATTTTAGTATTTTGCAGTTTTTTACGTTGAATAGTACTAACTCCGAGTAAGATTAATACAATTATAGCCACAGTAATTCCGATTGGGCCAATAGCTGGAAGTCTACCAATTTGCAATGTAAAATCAATAATATAAGGTTCTCCATCAGCTTCAAAAATAGCTGTTATAATATAATTACCAGTCTTGCTTAAAACAAAACCTTGGCGAAAGACATTATCGTCTGGTAGCTGAATTCCTAACTTTTCTTCGTTACTAGTGAACCAACTGTTATCACGAACTTTAAAGGTAATTTGGCCAGTGAAAGGTTGACTAGTATTAATATTAGTAACATATAAATTAATTTTTCCAGGTTCATTAGGAAGTGGAAAAGCTGGGAAAACTATATATTTAATGAGATAACGACCAATATGAGTTTCCACTTGCATACTGGGAGGAGTGTTAGAATCTTCGTTTAAGCTGTAAGTCGGACGACCTAATATATGATGTGCCGTAGCTATGGATAATGGTAATATAATTAATATTAGTGATAATATGATTTTCATCAGTAATGACTTAAATTGTTTGCAAATAATAATACCATCTCTAGAAACTATATTAATTCTTAATTCTTAATTAAATTCAAAATAAATTACTTTGCTGTAGTTTATCCAATCGAAAAATTCTATAAATAGCCTAGATAGTAATTCATAATTAACGTAGGATATGAGGAAAAAACTAATTTTTCAATATCATATAAAACTAGGCAAAGCTCCTATTCCAAGCCAACTAAATATTACCGATAATATTGCATCAACAATAATTACTAAAAAAATTGCTTGCACTACACTTAATGTAACTTGTTTACCAACTTGATCTGCTCCACCTTTAACTTGAAAGCCTTGATAACAACCAACCAATGCTATCACTGTTGCAAATATAGGAGTTTTGCCGATCCCAATTAAATAATTTGTGGTAGAAACTGCTTCTGGAAAACGATGTAAAAAATCGGTGATACTAACGCCAAATGAGAATTTAGCTACTAACATGCTACCAAAAACTCCGATTACATCTGCATAGGCAGTAATTAAAGGCATTAAAATAATCAAGGATAGCAATTTTGGTAATACCAATAACTCCATTGGCACAATCCCAATAGTGCATAAAGCGTCAATTTCATTAGTGACTTTCATTGTTCCAATTTGAGCTGTATAAGCAGAACCACTACGTCCAGCAATAATAATAGCTGTCAATAATGGCACTAGCTCTCGTAATAAAGTTATACCAACTAAATCAACAATAAAAATATTAGCTCCATACATGCTTAATTGAATACCACCTTGATAAGCTAATACCACTCCGGTCAAAAATGCCAACATACCTACAATGGGCAAGGCAGTTAATCCATCTGCATATAAATTAGAAAATACAGCTTGCCAACGGATTCTTGATGGTGATAATATTTCTCGTCCCACTAAAGTAAACGTTTTACCAACAAAAGCTAAGAAATTGATTAAATTATTAAAAGTTTCATAAGTGGATTTTCCTAGATTTTCTAAAAAATTAGATTTGATTGGAGCAATTGTTGGTTGTAATTTAGTGGCATAAGTCGTCATAATATCTAGTAAATCTGTATGTTCAGAATCAAAACCCTGTAAAGTGACAGAACTACCAACTTTTTCTAAATCTTTATAAGTGCGAAATAATAGCCATGCCCCAGCAGTATCCATAGCTCTAATTTTACTGCCATCAAAAATAATATTAGGAATATCTTTTGAACAAATAAATTCTTCTAACTGTAATTCTAATTTATGAATGCCATCTAATGTCCAATCACCACTACAAGTAATAGTATTATTTTGATTACATTTTATATTAGCTAAGATCGGATTTTGAATGAATTCTCTCATAATTTATCAATGATTGGAATATTTATGCTATCAATAAGAATTAGTTTAAATATGAAATTTCTGAAAAGTAATTTTTAGTATTAACCACATCCACCATTTCCTCCGCCACCGCCATCACAATTATTTTCCCCTCCACCATCATTTCCACCAATATCACAATTGGTTATATGTTCAATAATAGTACTAGTATATGAACCATTATATTTTTTCATATCTCGAATGTTAGAAGAAAACAGTAAAAGTAATACCATTAGTGCAATGATAATACTGATGATAATCATATTACTCAAAGATATACCAAAAAACATATCAATCAAAGTTATTGCAAAAATTCCAACAGCAAGAATTAATATAACTTTAATAAAAATTAACATAATTGTATGTAACATTATGATTTTCTCCTTTCTATTTTCTATACTTTACCATAATTTATTGTCTTTTTTTTATTTGATGATACGACCTAATGATATAATAATAAAATTTATGAATAAATAACCATTTACTAAAGCAGAATGTGGTTCATTCTTAGGTGAAAAATTCATATTTTAAAGACAAAACATACTTTATCTTTCATAACTGTATTAATTTTGATAATTTATAAAATATCTTTGCGTAGCCATAATTACAAATATATCTAAACCATATTTTAAATTAAATTTGTATCATAATGAAAATTAAACCTAACCAGCTAAATAGCTATCTTTCCACACTCGCACCAATATATTTATTGACCGGTGATGAGCCATTACAAATGAAGGAATGTGCTGATATATTACGAACTACTGCTCGTAAGCAAGCTTTTACTGAAAGAGTTATATTAACTGTAGAGACTGGTTTTTCTTGGTCTAGTCTTGATAATGAAGCTAATAGTTTATCTTTATTTGCTAGTAAACGTATATTAGAACTGCGTTTAGGTAATAAATCACCTGGTAATGAAGGTACTAAAGCATTAAAAGCTTATACTGATAAAATACCTGCTGATACTATTTTACTTATAACCTCAGATAAATTAGATGCTAGTAAGCAAAAAACCAAATGGTTCACTAATTTAGATAAATATGGAGTAATAATCCAAATTTGGCCAATAGATATGTCACAATTACCTAGTTGGATAGCAAAACGTATGGCACGATATAAATTACAAGCTACCAATGAAGTAATTAATATAATTGCCGAACGAGCTGAGGGACATTTGTTAGCTTGTTCACAGGAGATTGAAAAACTATATTTATTATATGGTTCTGGTAATATTACTAGCAAACAAGTATTAAATTCAGTAGCAGATAATGCTCGTTTTGAAACTTTTAGTTGGGTAGATACAATATTACAAGGTAATGTACAACGCAGTATGCGACAACTCCAAGGTTTACGTTCTGGAGGAGTTGAGGCAATTTTAGTTGCTTGGGCTTTAGATAGAGAAATACGGAATTTATCCCATATGACTTACGAATTACAAAAAGGCCAACCACAAGAGCAAATTTTTCGAAATTACCGTATTTGGCAAAATCGAAAAAATGTAATAGCCAGTGTTATAAAAAGACACCCTAATCCTAAAATTTGGCAACAGTTTTTAAAACACAGTTTAAAAATAGAAAAAATTATAAAAGGTTTACGTAATGGCAATGTTTGGGATGAAATACAAACACTTAGTTTACAAATATCTCTACCTATCACTAAACAAAAAAATAGTCTATTTACGATATATTAAAAGCTACCATTCAAAATGATAACGTTGTTTTCTACGATTCATATAAGTATTCTCCGGAATATCTACTAAAGGTTCAAAACCTTGCACTGGTGTATGAGCTAAATTTTCCGTATAACGAGGACGGATATTAGCCAAAGCACTTTTATAATTCAGTGGAGTATGGGCTAAATTCTCGGTATAACGAGGACGGATATGGGCTAAAGCAGTAGTATAATGTACTGGTGTATGAGCCAAATTCTCGGTATAACGAGGACGGATATGGGCTAAAGCAGTAGTATAATGTACTGGCGTACGAGCCAAATTTTCCGTATAACGAGGACGGATATCAGCTAAAGCAGTAGTATAATGTACTGGTGTATGAGCCAAATTCTCGGTATAACGAGGACGGATACGAGCTAAAGAATAGACTTTTTCTTTTAGTAAATTCAATATGCCATGTACACCAAATCTATGAAATTTCTCTAAACCTGTGAATAGCTTCTTTCTTGGAGGTAATGGCTTTTCTGGAAGTAACCGTTCTTGTCTATCTTCAACATCGTAATTGTAATAATCGTTGGTATCGTCTTTAGTCATTATATTTTAATTATGTGAACCATGCTTATTAGCTAATAGTTGATGCTTAAGAATATTAAAATCGATACTTTTAGGTACTGATTTTAAAGTTGCACCAAACCCAAAGTTCATAGGTGTAATTTGTTCTGGGATATAATGAGCAACACTAGCATCTAATAAAACACCAGTTTGATAATCCGCTACCCAAATTTTAGAATTATCTGCCCAAGCTTGCTTATTAAGCCAGTTTACTGCACAACCAATATCATCAAATAGGAAAACTTTATTTTTAGGCCCACCACGTACTTGAGCTGCAAAATGTTTATCACTAATGACCATTTGGCATCGATCACATTTATCTCTATCTAAGGTAATTTCTATTGGACCAGTTTGATCATTAGTACAACTTATTAATACAATTAGAATACTTAACAAATATAATTTCATCTAAATCCTCATTTAATTTAACTTATCATCTAAAACAACTTTACCCATATCTAATTCTACTACTCGATTTACTAACGTAGTAATTTCATTCAAACGATGACTAGAAATAAGAGTAATTGCATGTTCTGCTTCTAATAATTTCAAAAATATATCTCTGGCTTCTGGGTCTAAATTAGCAGCTGGTTCATCCATAATCAAAATATCACTATTACGCCCCAATGCAATACTGATTAACAATTTTTGTTTTTGACCACCAGAAAGTTTGTTAAAAGGTCTATGAGTAAATGTTTGAATATCTAAACCTAATTGCTTAGTAATATTAACTATATTGCTAGGATCAGTATCACAAACTCCAGCTGCAAATTTTATTAACTGTCCAACTGGCATTTTTAGTGGAGGCGGTAACTGAGGAACAAATCCTATTCGCTTTAATACTGCTTGCCTATTTTGACGTGGATTTAGGCCATTCACAGTGATTAAACCGTAATATTCATATTCCCCTAATAAACAACGCATTAAAGTAGTTTTACCAGCCCCATTTGAACCTATCAAAGCAATATGTTCATTTGGCTGAATGTGCAAATTTATATTTGCTAAAACTTCATGTTGTTTAAATTTTTTTGAAACTTGTTCGATAATAATTGTTGACATAAAAGTGAACTTATAGATAAATTTAGACTAGTTTAACAAATTATATTCAATTATTAGGATAATAAACCGCTCCACGCTGTTTAAAACAATTCTTACTAAATAAAATTTGCTGTGGAAATTGCTTTAAATCACATTTTTCAACTAATTCAGTTATTTTTTGGAGAACGATTTTTTTATCTATACCATGAATCATGCAATATAAATTATAAGGCCAATCAGGTAGATTACGAGAACGTAAATAGCACAGAGTTACGAATTCAAATTTTCCTAGTTTCTGCCCTATTAAATCAACTGTTATGTCAGGAATATCCCACACCACCATCGCATTAGCACGATAACCTAATTTACGATGGTACACTACAATCCCAAATCTTTTTATCGTACCAGTTTCAATAAGATTATTTAATTTAGTGATTACTTCAGTTTCAGTTAGACCAATTTGTTCACCTATTGCCGCATAAGGGCGTGATACAAGTGGTAACCCATTTTGAATTATTTTGATAAGTAATTGATCATTTTCCATTCAGGTTAGATATTTATATTTCTAATAAATTTACTATTGATGATTATAACATTATAATTTTATTCTTTACAAAATTGCAATATTTTAGCTTAAGACAGGAATGAGGTACGATTTCCTGAAATCATGATATTACTTAGGTTTCGGGAAATCCGCTATGCTCCATTCCCGAAATAACCATCAAATGGCGAGGGTATTTAATATATTATATCTGATAGTTTAGGTTAAACTACTAATTAACACTTGTAAATTATATTCTTAGACCAAACCAAGGATGTGATACTCATCTTTTTTAAGATATAGATAACAAATTTGGAATATTATATAAAATTATGACTGTAGAACTTATACGCCACGATTGGCAATTAACAGAAATCCTAGAATTATTTAATCTTCCATTTAATGATTTGATTTTTAAATCCCAATCTATTCATCGAACTAATTTTAATCCTAATCAGATTCAATTAAGCACTTTATTAAATATAAAAACTGGAGCTTGTTCTGAAGATTGTGGTTATTGTTCGCAAAGTGCTAGATTTAAAACTAAACTCGAAAAACAACCACTAATGGCAATAGATGCTATTGTTGCAGAAGCCAAACAAGCTAAAGCTAACGGAGCTAGTAGATTTTGTATGGGTGCTGCTTGGCGTAATCCAAAGGCAAAAGATTTTGAGCAAATATTGGATACAATACAAGCTGTTAAAGCCGAAGATTTAGAAACCTGTTTAACTTTGGGTATGTTAGATGACCAACAAGCCCAACAATTGCAAGAAGCTGGTTTAGATTATTATAATCATAATCTCGATACTTCCGCAACATATTACACTGAAATAGTTAGCACCCACACTTATCAAGATCGACTTGATACTCTCACCAGTGTACGAAAAGCCAATTTAAAAATATGTTGTGGTGGAATAATTGGTATGGGAGAAAAAATACAAGACCGAGCAGAATTATTGCAAACTTTGGCTAATTTAGCGATTCATCCAGAAAGTGTCCCGATTAATCAATTAGTTCCAGTAGTTGGTACTCCATTAGAACATGTGGAACAACTTGACTCATTTGCAATAGTACGTTGTATTGCGGTAGCCAGAATTTTAATGCCAACTTCTAATATCCGTTTATCTGCTGGTAGAACAGAAATGAATGATGAATTACAAGCATTATGTTTCTTGGCTGGAGCAAATTCAGTATTTTATGGAGAAAAATTATTAACAACTGATAATAAATCAACCGAACATGATCATCAGTTGTTTGATAAACTTGGAATTTTAACAAGTCATGAATAAATATTATTGCTTTAGATACAATGAAAATTTATAAATTAATATTCCTAATAATTATTTTAAGCAGTTGTAGTTATCAATTACATCAACAACAATTGTATGTTTTTGGGACTTTGGTAGAAATAAAAATTTGGGGAGTCAATGAGCAAGTTGCGAATAATGCAATTAATATTATTGCTAAAGATTTTCAAACCATGCACGATAACTGGCATCCGTGGCATGAAGGCCAACTAACAAGCTTAAATAAAGCAATTGCTAATGGAAAATCTTGGACTGTTCAAGACCCCAGTTTACTATCAATATTAAAGCAATCTCAACAACTTTATAATCAAAGTGATGGTTTATTTAATCCAGCAATTGGTAGATTAATATCTCTATGGGGATTTCACAGTGATGATTTATCAACTAATTTTACTGTTCCATCAAAACCAGAAATCACGAAATTACTTACTCCCAGTATGAATGATATTTATATTAATGGCCAACAGATAGCTTCACGTAACCCAATTGTTCAATTAGATTTTGGAGCTTTTGCTAAAGGATATGCGATTGATTTGGCAATTAAAAAACTGCAACAACTTGGGATTAATAATGCTATTGTTAATGCGGGTGGTAATCTTAAAGCAATTGGTAAAAAAGGAGAACAACCTTGGTTGATAGGAGTTAGACATCCTCGTAATGGAAGAATTTTAGCGGCAATAACTGTACAAGGAGAAGAAAGCATTATTACTTCTGGTGATTATGAACGGTTTCATGAATTAGATGGTAAACGATATTCTCACATTATTGATCCTCGTAATGGTCAACCAACTAAAGAATTAATCTCGGTCACAGTAATACATAAAAATGGTGCAGTTGCCGATGCGGCTTCTACAGCATTAATGATAGCAGGTTTAAAAAATTGGCATAAAATTGCTAGCCAAATGGGAATCAAATATGCGATACTTATAGATACAAATAAGACAATTTATCTTAATCCTGCTATGCGAGAACGAGTAAAATTTCAATCCACACCTAAGATAGTTATAACTGATAAATTAAAATAAACACTGGTTGGGTTTGTTAACCCAACCAACAATTATTTTTTTATCGCATGTTTCCTTTTTATCTTTTTAAACGAACCATTTCTATAAATTTTTCTTAGCCCTTTATTAAAATCTATTAGCTTTTTCTGAGCATTAATCGCTTTTTTAGAAATAGCAATATAAATTTTATTCATGGCAAGAACAGGTTTGATAAATTCTATTTCATTGGAAATACCAGGGATATCTTTTTCTAAAAATTCTGTTAAACGATAATTACCTACAGATTTACTATCAGCCATTAAATCAAGCTTACCTTCATATAGCATTTTTAATCCATCATCTAAATTACCAACCGGAATTTTCTTAAGATAATCAGCAGCATCAAACTTTTTACTAGTTGCATAACCTTTTACAACACCAATTTTATACTTCTTAAGTTCTGGTAATTCTGAGAATGAGATATTAGTTTCTTTAGTTTTAAAAAAACCAGTCCTGACTTGTCCAATAGGAGCCGAGAAGAAATAATTTCTTGCTCTTTCAGAAGTTCGATAAGCACCTAATAACGCATCATAATCTCCTCCCCCTGTATATTCTAGTGCATCTGTCCACGAGCTAAATTTAAATTCAACTTCATACTTTTGAAGTTCCAGAGCAGTTCTAACAATTTCAGACACCCAACCGTTATTTGGTAGCTCTGAACCATAATAGGGAGGAAAATCTACCGTTATAAAAGTAAATCTTTTCCCAGCAGCAAAACATGATGCCGAATGGAGTAGCATTACAATTAGAAAGAAAATTGTACGTTTCATCTTATATACTCACCAACATTCCATTTTTTTGAGATTTAATATTTTGTTATTAGACTTTAACATAATATACAAATACTATTAATATAGCATAACATTGTATCTCTAATAAGCAATAAAAATCAAGCATATTCAATAAACATATTTTTATATTATTAAATGTATACTGATAGTTAAGGTTATGTTATAAATATTAATTTAACATTATTTTTAACAAGAATTAAAATCCAGTTTATCTATAATATTTTCTATCTTACAGAAAAAAATTACATATGAGTCTCTCTTAGCTTATTTTTCTAAGATTATAATTATAAAATTTAGGATTATGTTAATCGCTAGAATACATATCAGTATTTAATTACTGGTTTAGCATAGTCTTAATTAAACCTTATACCAACAGTAATATTATTAATATTATTAATATTATAATAATAGTTTATTAAGCTCATTCTTTTTACAATATTTCAGTTAGGATATTAAAAGTGGTGTTTTTTAATAATAAAGCTTCACAGGTCTCATATTAATATCCTAAGAAAGAATACATTATATTATATTTTTGCCAACTTCTCAAAACATTCTTAAATTTAAGAAATACTATCATAAAAAATTTGTTATTATGTTTTTTTAAAAAGTTACTTGTTCATATAATATATTAATTATGTTTTAATCTATCCGCCTTTATAACTGGTCATAACTTTTTTAACATAGCGTTGAGTTTCCCGTATACGAGGCACACGACCTAATCGAGCTACTCGAGTTTCCCCACTATTATAGGCAGCTAAGGCTAATTTGACATCTTTAAAACGTTTTAATAACTTACTGAGATAAAAAGCTCCACAATTAAGATTAAGTCTAGGATCGAATAATACTTCTCTTTCTAAACCACATTGATATTTACCAGTAGTTGGCATAATTTGAGTAAGCCCTCTAGCTCCAGCACGAGATAATGCACGTGGATTCCAAGCCGACTCATGTTTGATTAAAGCATAAAACAATCGGTAATCAATACCATATTTATTAGCAGCTTGATTAGCTAATCTATATAAATTATTGGTTCTATTCATTTTTATAATCGGAACAGAAGTATTAGGCTGATAAGTTGATTGAACATTACTGGTACAGCCAACCGATATAGTAACAATAGTTATCAACATAATAAGTTTGATATGTTTTAGCATTTTTTAGTACCATAGCCAATAAGTTATGAATTGGTAATTATTTTTTGAGCTGCTTGATATTTAGTTATGGTTTTATCTACAATATCAGATGGCAAAGTAGGAGCTGGAGGTTTTTTATCCCAATCCAAAGTTTCTAGGTAGTCTCGCACAAATTGTTTGTCAAAACTTTTTGGACTAGTACCTATTTGATATTCATCCATATCCCAAAATCGTGAGGAATCAGAAGTTAAAATTTCGTCAATCAACACTAATTTCCCGTTTGAATCAATACCAAACTCAAATTTAGTATC
This sequence comes from Thioploca sp., assembly GCA_030627235.1. Classification (GTDB taxonomy): domain Bacteria; phylum Pseudomonadota; class Gammaproteobacteria; order Beggiatoales; family Beggiatoaceae; genus DRQV01. The sequence goes on along the minus strand of DAOUSL010000051.1, from coordinate 4,659 downwards.
AGCAATAATAATGCCACGCTTTATAGCATAATCAATAGCATGATTATAAATTTTAATGCTAATATCACGTATTTGTTTTGCTAAATCTACTCCAATCAATTCACAAGTATCAGCAAAGGTAATATTTTCATCATGTGAACCAATTGCCGCTTTAGTAGATGGAGTATATATCGTTTCAGGTAATTTTTCAGCAAGTTGTAGACCTTGTGGTAAGGTTATCCCACATATTTTGCCATTAAGTTGATAATCTTTCCAACCAGAACCAATTAAGTAACCACGTACAACAGCTTCAACTGGTAATGGCTTAACTTTTTTAACAATAATAGCTCGGCCTTGAGTTTGTCTAAGTTCTTCTTTATCCGATAATATATCTTCTAATTTAATATCAGATATATGGTTGGGTATAATAGAACTGGTAAAATCAAACCAAAAATTTGATAATTCAGTAAGTATTTTCCCTTTATTAGGGATTGGAGTAGGTAATATTACATCATAAGCTGATATTCGATCAGTGGCAACTATTAATAAATGTTGATCGTCAACTATATAAATATCACGAACCTTACCTTTTTTTAACAGTGGTAAACTATGTAACTTCGATTCAAATAAAATCATTGTCTTTTAATAAATGACTATTGTATAATTAGCAATTATCTAATTTAAATTTGATTAGACTTATGCACTCATGAACTTTAATTTAATTAAACATAACAAAATTGTGCGATTTTACCAAATTATTATTATTTTATTATCTTTAAGCATCATTTTTCCAGTTATTGCAAAAAATGATGAATTTAAAATATGTCAGCCCTTTAGTAAAGTTGCTCCACCACGTCCTCAGTCATTACCTGTAAATGATAAAATAAAAATAGAGGCTAATGATGTAATTGTGCAAGAAAAACTTGGCACTTCAGTTTTTAATGGTGACGTGTTTATTCAAAGAGCGAATCAAATTTTGATTACTCAACAAGCAACTTATAATCGTAATGATGATATCATAAATGCGAATAAAAAGTTTAAATATTGGGACGAAAACTTTGTTATTAGCGGTTCATCTATCCAATTACAGGCTAAAGAACAAGGCATAATGTCAGATGTAGAATACTGGTTATTAAACCATAGAGCAAGAGGCCAAGCTAAAAAGATTATTAAAGAGTCTAAAAATATAATCAATTTAGAAAAAACTCGTTATACAACCTGTGATTTAAATAATGAAATTTGGTATTTATCAACTGATAGTATGACTTTGGATGACTTCAAAGAAGAAGGAACAGCAACTCACGCTATTATACATATATTAGGAGTACCAGTATTTTATTTTCCATATTTATCATTTCCACTTGGAGAAAAACGTAAATCTGGTTTTTTAGCTCCTAGTATTGGAAGTTCAGATGAAACTGGTACTGAATTTAGTATTCCTTATTATTTGAATTTAGCTCCAAATTATGATGCTACCATAACTCCACGTATTATGTCACGTCGTGGATTGTTAATGGAAACCGAATTACGTTATTTAACTGCTAAGAATGAAGGTCAATTAGAAATTGAATATTTACCTAATGATAGTGCTTTAGGCAAAGACCGTTCTTTACTTGTATTTAAACACCAAGGCTATATTAATAAAAACTGGCTTACCAACTTTAATATTAATAAGGTTTCTGATATACGTTATTTTGAGGAATTGGGTAATAATCTTAGTGTTGCAAGTATTACTCATTTAGAACAACGAGGTGATTTATATTACATTGGTAATGGCTGGCTTGGGATGGGTAGGGTGCAGATGTTTCAAACTTTAAGCGATAATTCAAATGCCCGTCCTTATCAACGTTTGCCACAACTATTATTTAAAACGGTATTACCAGAAGTTAATAAGCGTTTAAATGTAAAACTAAATGCGGAAATAGTACGTTTCTACCGTAATACACAACTTGTTGACAAACCAATTGGAAATAGGTTGGATTTAAAATCTGGTTTGAGCTGGCCACAACGGACTTCAGGAACTTTTATAATTCCAAAACTGTCATTTCGTTATACTAGTTATAATTTAGATAATGTTAAAACTGGTGAGAGTAATCCAGATCGATTATTATATACTTTCAGTACTGATAGCGGTTTATTTTTTGAACGTAATATATTATTGAATAAAAATTTAGTTCAAACTTTAGAACCAAGGGTATTTTATCGTTATACTCCATATAAAGATCAATCTAATATTCCAATTTTTGATACTTCCCGTTATGATTTATCATTTTCCCAATTATTTAGAGATAATAACTTTAGTAGTGCTGATCGAATCGATGATAGTCATCAAGTTAGTTTGGGAATTACTTCTCGTCTATTAGATAATAGAACTGGAGCAGAAAGATTACGAGTAAGTATAGGAGAAGCCTTTTATTTTAATGACAGACAAGTTGCTTTAGCAAATAAATTACCAGAAACAGAATCTTCCTCAAATATCATTGTAGAATTAGCTTCACAGTTTACTAAAAATTGGCGAGCTTCATCTACTATTAGATTCGATCATAATAATGATAATACTGAATATTCAGTAGTTCGTATGCGTTATAATTCTGATTCAGAACGAATATTAAATATATCCTATCGATTACGAGAACCTTCTATAGAACAAACTGATATATCATTTCATTGGAAGTTAGACTCAAGATGGAAGATTTTAGGGCGTTGGAATTATTCGTTACCAGATGAAAAAACTTTAGAAACTTTTACTGGAATAGAATATAGCAGCTGTTGCTGGGCAATACGTGGAATTACTCGTCGCTATTTAAATAGTGTTGATGGTTCTGGATACTTAAATGGGTTTTTTATCCAATTTCAATTAAAAGGTTTGGGTAATGTTGGCTCAAAAGCTAACTCATTTTTAGAAGAACGTATTCCAGGTTATTACGATAATTTTTGATATATAGTTTTAGGAATCCAAAGTTTATCCAAACCTATATTTTGGATTCCATATAATTACCAGTTAGGAGAATACCATAAAAATTTAGTGTTTTAATCCATATTCTAAACTGCCTTTATTATACTTGATACTAGTAACTTGATTAGTTTTAATATGTCTAGTGAACTCAAAAAAACAACCTATATCTTTTTGTTCCTCTAACACTTCATTAAATACTTGTTGCATACTGAAACTATGGGTAGTAGCAAATATTTGAATATTAAACTCAATTGCTAATTTAAATAACATACGCCATAAATCTTTTCGTTTAGTATCATGAACACCATTTTCAATTTCATCAATTAATAAAATTCCATTCTGATTATCTATTAATTGTAAAATCATGTTAGCTATTCGGCTTAAAGCATTACCAAATAAAGCTAAAGGAAATGTTTTACCATTATTTTTGGTCAAATAAATTGCAGGTTTACCAAAAGATAATGTATTAACATCTACTATTGAAGAGTCAATAAGTTGAAAAGCTGCTTTTATTTTATCAGCATGTCCTTGCATAAAACATCTATCATATTGTTCAGCAAGACTTCTATTGGTTATTGAGTTAGAGTTAGAGTCAGAAATAAAACCAATTTTCTTAAAATTAATATGTTCAGGTATTTTATTGGTTTTAACCCAAATTCCCTCTGAATGTGCTACTAAAGAAAATAATGGAACTGCATGTTTACCAGTTTCGTGAGCTACAATATTTAATACTGAAAAAGCTGCGTCTTTGCTGTGTAGTACTAGATCAGACAATTTTTGTTGTTCATCAACACATTCTGAAGCAAAAATTATCTTGAGTAACTCTTTTTTAGAGGGAGTAAATAATTCTAATAAATTAGCAACATTATTTTCACAAACTGCTCTTATGGTAACAATTGCATTTTGATCTTGATTAAAAAATAGATTTTCCCATGCCTTTTCAGGTGCTGCTTTTAACACTTCCTTATTAGTCCCTCTCATTTGCATTAAAGTAAGCACTTGAGGAGAATGACTTAAATGCAAGGCTTCCAAAAATGAAGTTTTACCAACATTATTTTTACCACCTATCAAATTTACTTTATGAAAGCCAGAAAATGTTGAAGTTCCAAAACATCTAAAGTTTTCAATTCCAATTTCTTTAATCATTGTTAAAAATCATTCCGCTGTATAAAAATTCCAAATATAATAAGCTCAGGCAATTTTAGCAAGGAATGAGGATTTAATAATTTCCAAAATTTAATATTCAAACTTGCCAGGTTTAGTTTTTGGTTTTATTAAATCCTTATTCCTAAGTACCTTAAAGAACCCAATATATATAATAATATAATTTATCAAATAACATTATCTTTTTTTATAAATATTTCCTAAATAATTTTTTATTATAATCATTTTATACTGGTTTTGATATATTTTACGCATGGTTGCAACTATTTGGAAAAAGAAGCTATCAAAGCATAAAAACCAAATCAATTATGCACTAGTGATAGATGAATTTATTAAAAGTACCCATGAACGTCAAACTAATAAAGGTGGGCATATATTATATGAAGTTGAACGAGTTTATTTTATGGAAGCCATTTCTGTTTATATGGTAGTGAATGATTTACCGAATCAAATTAGTAGTAATGAATTAAGTAAAGTGATTCACAAGTTGATTGACACTATGCCTAATGAAGTTTCGTTATCTGCTACTAATAATCCGCAAATATTAAAACACCGTCTTG
>DAOUSL010000434.1 GCA_030627235.1 Thioploca sp. | reverse complement strand
TTTCCAAAATTGAAAATATCGGTTGCGGGGGCTGACTATGCTACTTGCATAGCATAATGAAATCATCGCACTGGATATTGTTAAAGAAAAGAAAGAGTAACGCTTAAACTAATGTAACGAAATCTACTTTATGCACTCGGTTCAAATTTCGGTTTGTCATGCATTGATCAAAAATTAACGGTAGGCAAAAAGCAAGACCTGACACCCTGTTTCGATAATTTTGAATTTTGAATTAAAACCTAAGAATTAAGCATTAAAAATTAACCCCAATGAGATTATCAGCGAAAGAAATAGCCAGACTAAAAGCGACATTATTTGAACTATCGCCTGAAGCAAAAATATACTTATTTGGTAGTCGGACAAATGATGAACTACAAGGGGGAGATATTGATTTATTAGTGGTATCAGATTGTTTAACAAGAAAAGATATGAGCCGATTAAGAATTGATTTCTTTAAATGTTTTGGTGAACAAAAAATAGACATAGTATTGGATGATGGCTTGTTCACGCCTGTATTTCATCGCCTAATTATGCAAAAAGCACAACAGCTATGATATTTTGGAATTAAAAATTAAATTATGATGCAAGAAAAATTAGCTAATGACTTACAGCTACTAGAAAAACAAATGTTTTGGCTCGAAATTCCCTATAAGCAATGCACTGAAATTGGTATAAAAAAGCAGTATAGCATTGATGAATTTGGCTATTTTGAAACCTTATGTAGTCGCTATAGTCGTGGCATTGATTTTTTAATTCGTAAGATTTTTAGAACCTTGGATGAATTTGAGTTTGAAAACCAAGGCACATTAGTTGACGTAGTCAATAATGCGCATAAACGAAATCTATTTCAAGATATAGAGCACCTGAGGCTAATGAAAGATATGCGCAATACAATTGTTCACGAATATATCGAAGATCAGCTAGTCGATGTATTTTCAGACGTGCTGGAATACACTAAAAGTTTGATGGATATCATGGAAAATACACAAAAATATATGCAGAAGTTATAATTTTTCCTCATTCCCACGCAGGAGCGTCACTGCCATTAAGTGGCTTTCCATTTAAGTCGGGACGAGTAAGTAACAAATTTTGTAGGATGGGCAAAGGAGGAACGACGTGCCCATCTTTACTCTCAATAATCATGATGGGCACGGGATAAATATCCAGAAATTCGGTAAATATGAATTGATAATTTCGCGAGATTTAAACGCTCCGACAGTTATC
>DAOUSL010000287.1 GCA_030627235.1 Thioploca sp. | reverse complement strand
TTTATCATAACTTGCTATTGCTTCTTCATAACGGCCTAAATAATGAAGTGAAGCTCCGTAACCATTCCAAGCATAGTGATAATCAGGTTTAAATTGCAAAGCTTTATCATAACTTGCTATTGCTTCTTCATAACGGCCTAAATTTTTAAGTGAAACACCACGACCGTTCCAAGAATAGTGAAAATCAGGTTTAATTTCCAAAGCCTTATCATAATTTTCTATTGCCTCTTCATAACGACCTAAATCATCAAGTGAACTGCCACTACCGTTCCAAGCATCATGATAATCAGGCTTAAATTCCAAGGTTTTATCATAACTTGCTATTGCTTCTTCATAACGACCTAATTTAGCAAGTGAACTACCACGACCATACCAAGAATAGTGAAAATCAGGCTTAAATTCCAAAGCTTTATCATAACTTGCTATTGCTTCTTCATAACGGCCTAAACCATGAAGTGAACTGCCACGATTATGCCAAGCATAATGATAATTAGGCTTAATTTCCAAGGCTTTATCATAACTTACTATTGCTTCTTCATGACGGCCTAAATTATGAAATGAAACACCACGACCTGTCCAAGCTTCATGATAATCAAGCTTATATTGCAAAGCCTTATCATAACTTGCTATTGCTTCTTCATAACGACCTAAATCATCAAGTGAACTGCCACGACCGTTCCAAGCATAATGATAATCAGGCTTAATTTTCAAAGCTTTATCATAACTTGCTATTGCCTCTTCATAACGACCTAAATATTTAAGTGAATTGCCACGACCATTCCAAGCATAGTGAAAATCAGGTTTAAATTCCAAAGCTTTATCATAACTTTTTATTGCTTTTTCATAATGTTCTGAATCCGAGAAACCTTTACCACTATAATACCAAATTTCAGGATCATCAATTGATTCAGGCATTGACATAACAAACCCAACCACAATAACCATCAAAACCCCAAAAATTAACCAATCTCGTCGCCTAGCTTTCTTCAACTTCTCAAATGCCTCTCGCTCTCGCTGCCTATCCCACTCCAACGTCAAACGAGCCTTCTCACTCTCAACAACCAACTCCTCAATCAAAGAAGCAGGAAATTTATATTGCGATTTATCCAACCAAATCCTAGCTTCTGTTAAAGCCTCATCCCGCAACAAATGAGCCGAACCCTTATTATGATGTACCCACTTCAAAGCCTCACGCAACCACGCAGTATGCTCACGAACATAAACCCGATCAATTTCCAAACTGTTCAACAACAAACCACAATTAAAAGAAAAACCCTTATCATTATTAAACTTAATCCAATTTGGTATTCTTAAAGCCGCAGGAATTGATTTTTCCTCATCCACCGACAGATACAAAACCGGAATTATACGTTTATTAAGACTAGCCGCATACTTAACCTCAGCCTCACAATACTCCGAATTAACCGCTTTAGGCGACAAAATAAACAAAAAATTATCCGCATCAGCAATCCCCTGATACATCTCCTTCTCAAAATCCTCCACCCCAGCAACAATACTCTCCTGATCAAACCAAGTTGTTTTACCACGACTTTGCAACTCATCATTCAACTTACGAGCAAACTCAGAATCAGTCTGTGAATAAGAAATAAAAATATCAAGAACCATTGACGGTGGCTGGGCTTGACTTGCCTCAACAAACTCAATCTGTAATTTTAATGGCGGATAATCTTGACGAACTTCAGCAATTTGCAACCAATTAACAAAACACTGTAAATTATGCCCCCGCAACAACATAGTAGCTTTTTTGCCCCACTTCTTCCACTTCAAAGCCTTAACTAACAAAATCTTATGTTGTTCGTAATAATAAGCATCTTCCCGCAAATTTTTAATTAGTTGATCAACCTGCTCAGAATCAAACTCAATAACACGTTTGTGCAGAGAAATAGCATAATCTTTCTGCTGTTTACAAATTTCCGATTGCAAAGAATTAGGTGAATTTAAATAAATAAAATTATCAGCGTTCTCAATATGTTTCTTAACATCAGTTTGATAAGCTACTCGAGTTTGAGAATCATCCATCCAAACCGTTATATGTTGCCGCATCAACTTATGTCGTAATTCCATTGCAAACTTTTTATCTTCATCTTCAATATCTTCAATGAAATAACTAATAAACACCTGCGTCGTCAAATTATTGGCATTAATCGAACTCTCACAAATATATTCACAATGTAAATCAGTAGGTTCACAAGGCAACAATTCATCTTTTTGCTTCAACCATTTCTCAGCTTCCTTACGCTCATCCCCAACTAACAAATATTGAGTTTGTGTTTGATTTCTCTGCCATTTCAAAGCATCTACTAAAATACGAGTATGTTGTTCAATATATTCTCGTTGCCGATTTAAAGCACTTAATAATTTATCAAACTGCTCTATAAAAATAATTTCCCCAGCTTCAAGTTTATCTTTACGGAAAAATATTTTGTCAAATTTATTGAGAGTTGATGGCATATTATCCCAGTTATCAGAGTTAATATACATTATTTGGATAACATGTTTATTATATTTAATTGCTAAATCAATTTCTTTGCGACAATTCGTAGAAGCTTCTGATAATGGTGAGACAATAAAAATTATATTATGAGATTTTGGTATTATTTCATCAATTTGTTTCTGAAATTCAATTGCCGGTGGCATATCATTGACATCAAGCCAAGTAGCAAAACCTTGTTTAACTAATTCATCACGAAGTTTTATAGCAAAAGGTTTACTATCTTTACGTGCATAGGAAATAAAAGCATCATATATTTGCATTGTGTTTATAAAAATAGTTAAATTCTATGATTAGTTTACCACCAGTAACTCCAGAAATCACTCAAACCCAATTCCACCCAGATCAATAATCTTGCCATAAATTCCTATTATAGCAATTCCCGAATAGTAGTGACACAAAATTAAAGACAATGTATAAAGGAATTACGAGCATCAGAAGAAGTGATAATATTAAGAGAATCAGCACATATATAAATGTTCCTTAT